>CAZJJT010000334.1:0-5575 GCA_964546395.1 uncultured Fibrobacterota bacterium | reverse complement strand
GAAGGAAGCGTACACGGTGGGGTGGGTGCATGATCCTGACGGCAACCTGGCGCCGCGCATGGGCTTCCAGTTGGGTGCGATCGAACGGAAATCGGCGGATGCGGCCAGTGGGGCGCAGCGCGACAAGCTGCTTCGTGACGCAATCGAGGTGTTCAAGAAGGTGGTTGACAAGTTCGGCGACTGCAAGTCGCGCGAGGCGGACAACGCGGCGGTGCAGATGGCGGAGATATACAAGGAGTTGGGCAACGAGAAGGCCGCCCGCGATGTCGCCAAGCGTATCTGCAACCGCGATATTGCCCTGCAGGGCCAGAAGATATTCTTTGACGTGGCTGACGAGAGCCGTACCGGCGAGATCGCGTTCTGGAAGCAGAGTATCGACGAGGCGATGGACGACGAGGAGCGGGCCACGGCGCAGTACGAGCTGGCGATGGTGTACGGAGACGACCCGGAGAAGTATGACAGCGCGCTGGTGGCCTACCAGAAGTCGCTGGAGTATACCAAGAAGACGAGCAGGATGATCAACGCGCAAGTGGGTATCGCGCGGGTGTACGCGAACCAGAAGAAGTACCAGGAAGCCGCCACGCTGCTGAGCGAACTCCTGGAGAATCCGAAGGTATCGAAGGATTTGGGCGAGCAGCTGCGCATTCAGCTCTATGACGCACGATACCGGGCGGGTGAGACGGAGGAGGCGCTGAAGGGGTTTGAGGCGTTTGCCGCCGAACTCCCCGACCACCAGCAGGCCCCGCTGGCCATCTATCGTATCGGGACCATCCTTGCCGAGCGCAAGGAGTACGACAAGGCGCAGGGGCAGTTCCAGACGATACTCGACCGCTACCCGGAGACCGACCTGCGTGACCGGGCGGTCCTGTCGATAGGCGAGCAGATGGCAAACCGCGGGGAGGACGCCGCGGCGGTGAAGTACCTCGAGGCGTATATCACGAAGAACCCGGACGCGCCGACGGCGGTGAATTTCCATATGAAGCTTGGGGAGTTGTATTCCAGCAAGCTGAACAAGCGCGATGCGGCAATCGGGGCGTTCGGCAAGGTGCTCGAGTTGAGCCCGGAAAACGCGTACCTGTCGCACGCGGCGTACCGCCAGGGCCTGCTGCTGAAGGATGCGGGCAACGAGCGGAAGGCGCGCGAGGCGTTCGAGAAGGTCCGGGTCGAGGACAAGGCGGTGTACCGGGCCGCGCAGTCGGAAATCGGCAAGATTGTGGCCAAGACGAACCCGGAAGAGGCAATCAAGTACTACCGGCGGATTATCGACGGCGCCGAGTCGCCCGAGGACACGATTATCGCCAAGATAGGTATCGGCGACGTGTACGATGAGATCAAGCGGTACAAGAATGCGGCGCAGACGTTCGAGGACGCGTACAAGAACTACACGGGTACGGACACGTCGCTGGCCACCGGCGCACTGGTGAAATGGGTGAACGCGCTGATGAACAGCAAGCAGTACAGCGCGGCGATCAAGGCGGCCAACGAGATGCAGCAGAAGTACCCGGACAACGCGCTGACTGTCAATACGTACTTCTTCGAGGCAACGGCGTATTTCTCACTCAAGAAGTTCGAGAGCGCGCGGAAGGTATTCAAGCAGATTATCGGCATGAAGAAGTCGTCGCAACTGACCGAGATAGCCTGGTACCAGATGGGCGATTCGTATTACTTCGCAGGCCAGCACGGGCAGGCTGTCAAGCAGTACGGCGAATACCTGAAGCACTACCCGAAGGGGCAGTACGCACCACGGGCGCTGTACATGCAGGGGAACTGCTACGTGTCGCAGCAGGACTACCGCAACGCGAAGGGCAAGTTCCTGACGCTGCTCAAGCAGTACCCGAATTTCGAGGAGAACTGCATCGCCAAGAACTACCTGGCGTACTCGCTGGAGAAACTGGACGATTGGAAATCGGCACGGGCGTATTACCGCCAGGTGGTGAGCGGCCGGTGCGGTGGCGAGGCGCTGAAGATGGCCAAGGAGAAGCTGGAAGATCTGAGGGTGAAATACGAGTAGCGGCGGTTTGCGCGTTTGCGGTGTTCGCGTAGTATTTTTGGTAGCCGAAAACGTGCCTGGACGTCGACACATGTCACAAAAAGGAGTTCGCGATGGGCGGCTTTGACCTGCTTGAGTACTTCCAGAAGGGCGGATGGGCGATGTACCCGCTGGCGCTGTGTTCGGTGCTGGGTCTGGCATTCGCGTTCGAGCGCGTGATCGTCATGTTCCTTCAGAAGCGCAAGATGAACCCCGAGCAGTTTCTGGAGGCGTTTGAGAGCTCCATGAAGAAGAACGGGGGCAACAAGGAGGCGGTGGTTGCCGAGATGAAAGCCTTGTGCGAAAAACGCCGCAGCGCCTGCTCTGAAATCATGCTCGAGGGCCTCGAGAAGTTCATGCAGGCCAAGTCGATGAACATGAATGCGTACTACATGAAGGAGTGGCTCAACGAGGCGATTGCCGACCGCGCCAAGGTGGTGCTTCCCGGCCTCGAGTCACATCTGGGGATTCTCTCGGTAGTAGCACAGATATCGCCGCTGCTCGGACTTCTGGGAACGGTGCTTGGTATGATCCAGGCGTTTGAAGTCATGGCATCGGCTGCAGGCGGCGCCAAGCCGGACGAACTTGCCGGCGGTATCTCGGTAGCGCTGATTACCACGGCCGCGGGTCTGCTGGTGGCGATCCCGGTACTCGTGCTGTACAACGCGATTAAGGGCAGTATCGAGAACTACGTCATGCTGATCGAAGAAGCCGCGATTCACCTTGTGGACTCGCTGATCAGCGAAGGACCGGTTGCCTGATGGCTCTTGGACGCGAGAAGAAGGGCGAGGAGCTGAAGCTCAACCTCTCGCCCATGATCGACTGCACGTTCCTCATCCTGATCTACTTCATCGTGTCGATGCAGATGGAGCCGTCGCTTGACAACATTATCAAGCTGCCGCCCGTGTTGCGTGCCGATAAGCAGGAAGACGCGCTACTGCAGATCTATATCCTCCCGGCAAAGGTGCGCGAGGACGGGTCGGTGGTGGCGGACTCCACGGGACTCATTGCGTTCTCCGACAAGGCAAAGATGCCTGACAGTTGTCCGAGTTGCGGCGTGCCGCTCAAGGATGGCAACGGGCTGTACATGACCGGCTCGCTGGTCACGGCGGAGGGGGTGCCGATACCCGACCTGCAGAAGCACATGGCCGCGGCCTACAGCGACAGCGCGCCGCCGCCGGTGTTCCAGTGCGCCAACTGCGGCGGGGAAGTGGGGCCGTATGTCAAGCTGCAGGAAGTGCCGGCGCTGCTCAAGAGGAAGAAGAACGAGGTCGCGATGCTGATGGCGCGCAGCCGCAATATCGAGCGTGCCAAGTACGGTCTGCCCGCTCTCGATTCCGCGGGCGTCGACTCATTGAAGGACAGTATCGCGCTGATGATCAAGGCGGATGAGCACACGTTCTACGGCCGTATCCTGCAGGTGGTGAGCATGGCGAAGGACACTGCCGCCGGTATCAAGAACTTCGCGTTTGTCACCCTGCCCGAGGCCTCGGAAGAGGCACGGCAGATCCTCGACAAAAAGAGCAAGTAGGTTCGGACATGGCTTCACTGAAGACGAGAATGAAGGATGCGGGCGAGATCGACATCACGCCGATGATCGACCTGGTCTTCCAACTCATTATCTTCTTCATGGTGGTGATGTCGATCGCGGTGGTCTACGGTGTAGCCATCAAGTTTCCGCCGCCGGGAAGCAAGCAGGACAAGCCGGACAACACGAAGAAGGAGAAGCACGTCAACGTCTATGTCGCTCCGGACCTTATCACGAAGAACCACGTGGTGATGCGGGACGGGGTGGTGAAGATCAACGGGGAAGAGATCGCGCTGACGGACGGGATTCTGCAGAACTATATCAAGTGGGAAGACCAGCGGGAGAAAGCGTTCGGGGAGCTGCAGCAGCACATGCAGACGCTTGTCGAGAAGGGCCACTTGAGCGACGTGCTGTTTATCCAGGGCGAGATGAAGAGCTATCACGGCAAGATCATGCGGGTGATCGACCGGGGCAAACGGATCAGTATCCCCGGCCAGACCGAGAAGGACCCGGATACCGGGGAAGACCGCCCCAAGGTCGGGTTCGACGGGTTCTCGCTGGTGCCGCCGCAGTAGTGTCACGGATAGGCCGGGCAGAGGGGTATCCGGCACACAACAGGGGCGGATGTGTTGCACGCAACCCGGGGCACATCCGCCTGTTCTGTCTCTGAAAGCGGGGCCGTGTGGGGCAGTTCGGTGACAGCCGGGTAAGGGCGCGCAGGCAGCGCCGCACCATCATGGCCATCATGCTCGTCATGATGGGGATCGGGCTGGTGGTGTCGCTGTACATGCTGCAGGACGTGCCGCCGAAGCTGCGCAAGCAGGTGTTCGACCCGCAGGCGTGCGTGCGCGTGCTGAGCGTGAGCCGCGTGTACGTCATCAGGCCGAACCCGGCCGATTCCGGTGAGATATGGTTCGGCACCAATGAGGGTATCCGGGTGTACGACACCGTGTACTTCGAGTGGACCCGCTACGGCATGGACCACGGCCTGGGTTCCGAGACCATCGCCGATATCTGCTTCGAGGATAGCCTGGTGTGGGCCGCTACCTGGAACGGACTCGCGCGGTTCGACCGCGGCTCGGGTACGTTTGCCAACTTCGGCAGGTCGGCGGGACTGGGGGGCACGCGCGTACTGTGCGTTGCGAGTGTTCCCGGACAGGGCGTGTTCTGCTACGTGGACGGCAAGGGGGTGCAGCGTGTGGCCCCGGGTGACAGCGTGCTCCGGCCGGTCGGCCTCACGACCATCGAGCCGTCCGAGCGTGTGACGATGCTCCGCGCAGTCGGTGACACCCTTTGCATCGGGGCGGAGAAGGGGCGCCTGCTGTTCTATCGCCCTTCGGACGGCAGCCTGAGTGAAGCGCGGTTCGAGCGGGAGCGCTCGGAGAAGACGTTCGTGTGGGACCTGCTGAGACACCGGGGACGGGTGTACCTGGCGACCTCGGACGAAGGCGTGTGGAGTGGCACGTCGCTGGCCGACACGCTGAGGTTTCTGAAGGGATTCCCGGCGAAGGGGGCGTACGCATTCGCGGTGGACCAGGAGGGAATGTGGTGCGGCACGCCGTTCGGGCTATGGCGCTACCACGACGCAGTCGACGCCTGGATCCAGTTTTTCCACCCGGAGCAGACCGAACCCACCGACTTCCAGGTGTTCGCCCTGGCCCGGTCGGGGCGCACGCTGTGGTACGGGAGCATGGACCTGGGCGCGGGCTACCTCAGCACCGTGTCGCCGGAGTGGAAACCGCTTCGTTCGGGTCTGAGCAATCCACACGTGTGCGCCGTGGCGGCCAACGACTCGGTGCTGTGGCTGGGGTTCGGCTACCAGGGCGGCTATCTTGATCAGTTCTGGGCCGGCCCGGTGCAGTTCGCTCGCAATGTCAACTCGCGTGACAGTGTGATGGACTCGCATGTCCAGGCGCTGGAGATGATTGACGGGCGGCTGTACTACGGGGGGTACCGCGGGTTCGGGTACATGGAGATGGTCCCGGAACGCGCGTTGTCGAAGTGGGAGCCCGCGGACT
>CAZJJT010000333.1:1128-5589 GCA_964546395.1 uncultured Fibrobacterota bacterium | reverse complement strand
AGCAGGGCCGCTTCCCCAGCCGTTCCTGCCGCCTGTATGCCTTGGACATGCTCAGGGGAGTGCAGGGCCCTGAGCGGCCCCAAGGGGCTTCTGTGGGCCTCCAAGGGCCTCAGGCGGGCCAGCGGCCCGTCCTGCTCCAGACGCTCGTGGATTCGCAGGATCCGCTGGGGTGACTCGGGGTAGCGTGGCCCCAGGTCGAAGCCGGCAAGGCGGCGATCGAAGAAGTAGCCGACAACGGGCGCGGCCGCCTCGGGCTCAGCCGCCGGGCCGGCTCGGGCCACGGCCGCGGCGAGCGGGAGTACCGCCAGGCGTTTCAGGGCGCTGCGTCGTCCGCAGCTGCGGGGCACTGCCGGCGGGTTCGCGGCTCTTGAAATGTGGCTCTCAATCATGGCACAATGAAATACATGAATGCTGAGCCGCAAAACCAGACGGCGCAGCCGGGCTCGGCTGCTCCTCCGGCAGCGCAGGCTGTGCCGAAGGCATACCAGAAAACGCCTGACAGCACAGTGGTGATGCCGGATGGGACGCAGCGCGTGCCTCTGGGTTCCGGCGTGATCACGTCGTTTCTCGGCCAGGGCGGCATGGCCAACGTCTACGAGATCTGGAACGGTCACCTCGAGGTCTACCGCGCAGTCAAACTGATCAACCCGAACTGCAGCCGCGATGCGCGGGAGCGGTTCGAGACCGAGATCAAGATCACCGCCAAGCTCCACCATCCCAACATTACCGAGATCTACGGGGTCGGGACCTGGCAGGGCCTCCCGTTTATCGAGATGGAGAAACTCGACGGGGCGACGCTGGACGTGATGGTCCACGAGCGCGGCGCGATGCCGCCGTGGGTCTGCACCGCAATCGGGATCATGATCGGCCGCGCGCTGAAGTACGCGCACAGCCAGGACTACGCGCTGTACGGGTCGAACTACAAGGGTGTGGTCCACCGCGATCTCAAGCCCTCCAATATCATGGTGTGCCGCAACGGCTCGGTCAAGCTGATGGATTTCGGGATTGCCAGCCCGGCGGAAGCCTCGTTCCATACCGTGGCAGGCACGGTGCTCGGCACGCTGCAGTACCTCGCGCCCGAGCAGTTGGAGTGCAAGAAGCTCGACGTGACGTCCGACCTGTACTCGCTGGGGACCTCGATGTACGAGGTGCTGACGGGGGCGATGGCGTTTTCGGAACGGGGCGTGCACAAGCTGATGCTCGACAAGCTGAAGGGCAAGTTCAAGCCGCTCGAGGAGTATCGGCTGAAGGTGCCGCGTCGGCTGCGCAGGCTCATCCATCGCTGCATGCAGCAGGAGCCGCACGCGCGGGTGCAGAGCGCGGGAGAGCTGCTGGAGGAACTCGGGCGGATCCACCAGTCGTTGACAAACGAGACGCCGGAGCAGGTGATGCGGCGGTTGCTCGAGACGCCGGCGGGCGAGAAGGTGGTGGTGGGCACGCGTATCATGTGGCCGCTGCGGCTCGCGGCAGGCGTGGCTGCCACAGCGGCAATCGGCGTGGGCGTCGCCTACCTTGTCCCTGCCCTGCCCGACATGCGGCCCGCGCCCGAGCGGACGGTCGACACGGTTACCGTGATGGTGGAGTCGGTTGCCCCGCCGCCCGAAACAGTCACCGTGGCCATGGCGCCCCCCCGTGTCGAACCACGCCCGCGCACGACACCCCAGCCGGCCGCGGCGGTCCCGACCCCCGTGCCGCCCGTTGCTGCGGCGGCCCCGGCCCCGCCGCCCCCGAAGACCCCGGTCGATATCGCCGCCGCGAAGTACGGGCTGAGCGATGTACTCGAGTTGATCAAACGCGAGACCCGTGCCGGCGCGCACACCAGCGCGCTGGCGCTCTACGACTATCTCTCCGCCGAACAGAAGAAGTCCTCCGAAGCGCGTCTGTACCGCCTCAGGGCCCTGCGCGGCGAGGGGCGTTCGGCGCAGTTGCGGCAGGCGCTGGGTGAAGGGGAGATTGCGGATGGCGAGTATTTCCTGATGCGCGCCCAGAGCGCGTACGAGCAGGGCAGGTACCGGGAGGCGCTCGGGTACCTCGACAAGGGCAGCAGCCTGCCGCGCATGATGCTGGACTACGAGCAGTTCAAGCGCGAAAGCAGTTACTGCCGCGCGCGGTGCACCACGGCGATGTTCGATCGCAGTCCGGGCGAAGAGAGCTACAAGCAGGCGCTGGACGCCTGGTACGAACTCCGGGTGGCACTGCGTGAGGAGCCCACGCACGCCTACATGAAAGTCATGCAGAACGAAACCCAGCGTATTGGCCAGAAGCGGCGCGAACTGTCGGGAGGTGAGCAATGAGATACCGGGACCTGTGCGCAGCACTGCTGCTGGCAGGAGTCTGTACGGCCGCGAGCGCTCAGGCCGCGTTCGACTCGATTGCCGGCGAACTGCCCAAGGTGGTGAAGAACACCGGCAGACCCTACCTGGTCGTGGCCGATATCGAAGTGCCCGCGGCGCGACTGGTGGTCGTCGAGTCGGGCGTGGTGTTCCTGTTCCGCCCGTTTACCGGGCTGCACGTGCAGGGGCGTCTTGAAGTGCGCGGGACACGGGCCGAACCGGTGGTGTTTACCTCCGAGAACGACCAGGCATACAACAAGGCGTCTTCGCTGATCGCCAATCCGTACGACTGGAACGGCGTGTACCTCCACGGTGACGCCCTCGGCTCGTCGTTCGAGCACGTGAGAGTGTCCTACTCGGTCTACGGGATACTGTCGGAAACCCGCTTCATCCGTGTGGAGCCTGGCGAGTTTGCCGAGAACGGCAAGAGCAACCTGATCATCGAGGGCTCCGAGAAGGTGACATCCCCGGCCTGGTTCTCGTACGTGCTGTCGACCAAGGACGCGATGGTGGACGGGGTGCCGGTGAAGATCCTCAAGGACCCGGCCGCACCGCGGCGTAACGCGTTCCGATACACGGGACTGGGGCTGTTTGTCGTGGGATGTGCCGCGGGAGCAGTGGAGGCGGTGATGGCCGGGAGGGCGAGTGACGAGCTGGGCGTGCTGAGCAACGCCAATACGGCCACGCCCGAGGGGTTCGACAACCTGCTGAACGGCAGTTCAGCCGAGTGGGAAGACGCCAGCAGCAGCTACACCTGGAACACCGTGGGAAGTGTGGCGGGGTTTGTCGTGGCGGCGCTGGGCGCCGCGGGGTTCGTGTGGTCGTTCACGTTCTAGGTTCCGGGGGGCCATGAGAGGGAAGAGGCGCGGCACGGGTCTCGCGGCGGCCGCCGCGTGCGCACTTGTCCTGCTGAGCTGCAGCGGCGAGCAGAACCCGTTTGCCGATCCGTCCAACGCCCAGGCCGTGCTGCTGCGCGATTCGCCCGCACTTGCGGCCGACTCGGTTGCCATGTTCACCACCAGGCGCATCGACGTGGCGGCGCTCGTGCACGAGCAGATCGACTCGTTCTGCGTGCACGCCGACAGCTGCTACTCCTTCGCCGACACGACAGTGTGCGCTCCCGAGCCGACTACGTACGGCTTCGATGTCGCGTTTGCCGATACCGGGCTCAAGACCGTGCGGGTGTGCACGTGGCGCGAAGGCGGGGACGTGTCGGTGGACGAAGTGTCGGTGCGGGTGTACAGCCCGCTGGCGCAGCAGGACCTCCAGGCGGGGCTCGGCGAGGATATCGAGTTGAGCACCCCTCGCGTGGGCGACAGCGTGCAGTACCACTGGGCGTTCGGCGACGGCAGTGTGCACGCGATGGACACGGTGAGTTCGGGCGTGTGGGAGACACGTACACGCCTGAGTGTGGTCGGCACGGTCCCGGGACGGCTGTGGGTGTCGCGCGTGTGTCGTGGCCGCATGTTCGTCTCGCCCGTGCAGTCGTTCGTGGTGCTGCTCGACGACCGGGCCGGGCCGCAGATCGTCTGCCTCAACGATGACCGTGACACGATCGTCACCGGCGCCGAGCGATTCGTGTTCCTGGTGCACGTCTATGACGGCGGCGGGGTGGAGCAGGTGACGGTGAACGGGGTGCCGCCGGCCGAGTACTGGACCGACCACTACCGCAGGGAACTGCGCGGTCTGGATACGCTGGCGGGTGCGCTTGCGCCGGTGGTGGTGTCGGCGTTGGACCGCAGCGGCAATCGCTCCACCCACACGTACTACATCCGCTACGACTCGCTGGCCGGCAGCCTCCAGCAGACCCAGATATTTGTCAAGGCCGCACCCGAGGGGATCGACACGACCGGTCGGGAGCGGATTCTCGTGATAGGCGGTGTGCGGGAGTACCGGCTCCCCGTCGTGCGCGTTACTTCCTCGGTCAACGGCACGGCTTCGGGTGACACGCTCGACGTGGCGATGAACACCGAAGAGGAGGAGTTCAGCCTCTGGGTGAGTCTTCCCGCGCAATCCAACGAGGTGGTCCTGCAAGCCCTCGACACCACCGGTGCGCCGCTGGCCGACACCTCGGTGACCATCATCTACCGCGCCGGCCATGCCGACACCCGGCCGCCCACGCTGATGG
>CAZJJT010000333.1:0-1118 GCA_964546395.1 uncultured Fibrobacterota bacterium | reverse complement strand
TGGGCGTGACAGTGGCGGGACGGCGGGTGGAACCGGGCGGCAAGGTGTACGTGCCCGATACGATGCCGCTCGTGGTGGTGCGGGCCTACGACGAGTTCGGGATGGAGTCGGTGAAGGTGAACGGCTCGCTGTTTCCCCTGGCGACGGGCTCCGACTACGAGTGGGTCGGCACGGTGGGACCGGTGGCGTACGGGGTCGCCACTGCCGTGGGGGTGGTGCTGCGCGACAGTTCGGGAATCGAGCATTCGATACAGTTCCTGGTGCAGAAGAATCTGCAGCCCGCGATGCCGGCGGGGTGGGAGTGGCCGTGGCGGTTGTTCGCCAACTGCCCGTTTGCCACGAGTTTCGTGGTGCAGGATGAAGAAGACCGGGTGGGTGTACGGCTCGAGAACGCGCCGGCAGGCATGGTGCTGAGTGCGGGCGCCGGCCGCAACGAGTGGCAGATCGAATGGACCCCGGCGGAGCAGGACGAAGGGTTCCACACGGTGCAGGTGGTGCTCGACGATTCGCTGGAGTCGGTGACCGTGCCGTGGCAGTTTACCGTGCTGCGCGACTCCACGCTTCTCGTGCGCCTGCACACCACGGCTTCGGAGATCCCGCGGTTCCTGGAGGCCGGACACGACACGCTGCGGGTGGCGCTGCAAGTCGAACCCGGGAAGGGGACTGCGCCGTTCGCGTTCGAGGCCGAACTGATGGACGAGGGGCGCGTGCTTATGCAGCTCGGGGGGTCGACGGGCGTCGAAACACTCGAGTGGGCGCCGGTCGAGAGTGACACCGGCCAGCACCACCTCCAGGTGCGGCTCACCGACGATGCGGGCGACGGGGATCTGCTCGACCGTGATATCGAGGTGGTGCCCGGCAACCGTGACAGCTGCTCGCTTGACTGGGAGTGGCCCGCGGGGGTCGACTCAACCGGTTTCGGTGAGATCGACATGCGCAGCGCCGGGGGTCCGGTCACGCTGCGGTTCGGCATCATCGACAGCGACCACCCGTTCACCGAGGAGTACGTGCGCACGGTCTCCTACCGGGGGAGCCGCGTGACCGATACCCTCGATACCGCCGCGGCCCTCACCATCGCGCTCGACACAGTCTACGGCATGCCGCATGACACCGTCGTG
>CAZJJT010000332.1:0-5599 GCA_964546395.1 uncultured Fibrobacterota bacterium | reverse complement strand
ATCCTCGCCACGGACAGCTGTCCGGTGGTCCTCGATTGTGTCGTGCGTTGAGAGCACCGGCAAGCCCCTGGACAGCACCAAGCCGTCTTCGTTCTGCAGGGTCACCGCGAAGACCGAGCGGTCAAAGACCAGACGTGCACTCTGTGTACGTACCACCACCTGCGTGTCGGTGGACTCGAGCGCAACAGAACACCTCGGCAGTTCGGTTTCGATTGCGTACGAATGGTCTTCGGGAAGATCGCCGTATGTGGTCAGCCGAAGACGTATGATCTCCGGCAGCACGCCTTCCACGCGCCCAACCGCATGTTCACAGGCAAACCAGACGGCGTGTTCCTGTTCCTTCGTTGCACTGCAGAGTTTCCCTACCGGTTGTGGCTTGGTCACAGGTGCATCCTCCCCGTGTCCCCAAACCTAGCATCAGCCCGGATTGGCCGCTACCTGCCTTCCTGCCGAAAACCGATCCGATGCTGCTGTCGGCGAAACTCGCGGGGACTCTGGCCGGTACTGCTCTTGAACAGCCGACGGAACTGCCCAAAGCTGCGGAAACCGGTGTCCAGGGCGATCTGTTCAACCGTCTGCTGCGTTGCATGCAGCAGTTCGAGGGCGCGGTTGATACGGAGGCTGTTGCGGTACGCGATCGGAGAAACACTCAGGTACGCGGTAAACAGGTGCGCAAAGCGTGAGGGACTGAGGCAGCATGCACGAGCGAGCTCCTCGACGGTGAGGGGCTCGGTGAACCGCCTTCCAATGAGGTGCAGGGCTGTGGCGACCGCCACCTGCTCCCGCTGCCCGGCCCGGGTAGGTGCGCTGCTCACGATGCTGCGCTCGAGGCGGGCGAGCAGCAATGCGCAGGCCGCCACCACGTGCGCCCACGCGGCGACATACCCGGTTCTGTCGCTCTCGGAATACAGTTGATGGGCTCGGCGCAGTTCGTCGCAGACATCGGAGGCCCCCGATACCACGGGCGAGAGAATCCCGGCCCGAATCAGCATCAATGGCCGCATGAACGCTGCATACTCGTCGGGTGGTGTGAGCGACGGGATAGCGTCGTACTTGACATGCACATAGAGGTTCCGTGCCGAACCGGCCCGGGGGGCCTCGTGACCGTGCGGAACCACGCAGTCGAGCAGGTAAACATCACCGGGATTCAGGTCGCGATAGTGATCCTGGAAGTACAGCCTGCCAGGACCGCCGAGCACCGTCCCGAATTCGGCGTTCGCATGGTAGTGCGCTGCCCGCAGGCGTCGCTCAAGCGGCAGGATGTCCACCATGAACGCCCGCTGCGCGCTGAAATCACTCGTGGACGCTGCAAGGGCACGTTCGGCCACAGTTGGCCCTCCCGAACCCGAAACTACCGGTGGAGAGCTTCCCGGCGCAACTGGAAGCAAGGAAGCAGGATCGGGTTTGTTTACAGCCCCAGCGCCGAACTCGACAGCGGCATCTTGCGCCGCGGCGCATCCGGCTTCGCCTTGGCCGGCTTTTCCGGCGCCTCCCCGTACTGCGAGCGCACCTGCTGGAAGAAATCCTGGAGAAACTCCTTGCGTTCCGCGGCCTGCTTCTCCCCCAACGGTCCGTCCATGAACTCCTCGGGAATTTCGCGAACAAAACGACACGGGGTGACTTCGGTATCCCTGTTGTACCACACCTTCGTGTGCGGCCAGGTGAGCACGAGCCGCCGCTTCGCCCGAGTCATCGCAACGTAGAACAGGCGGCGCTCCTCGTCGATGTTGCCCTCCTCCACCGTGCGGGGAGAGGGGAACACGCTGTCATCCAGCCCCACCAGGTACACCACCGGGAATTCAAGGCCCTTGGACTTGTGGACTGTCATGAGCGTCACGCCGCCCGACTGCTTCCCCTCGTCCTCCGAGTCATCACTGGCCTGCAGCGCCACTTCCTGAAGGTACCCCGCAAGCGAGCCCTGCCGGTTCTTCTTCTGGTAGATATCGAGCCCGTGCAGCAGCTCATCGACATTCGCCAGACGTTCCTCTCGCTCGTCGTCCTCAGTGCACGCCTTCTTCAGCGCCTCGCGGTACCCGCGCGCTTCGAGTGCTCCACGCACCGCGCTGGCCGGCTTGCCTTCATGCACCAGCTTCATATGCGTGCGGCACCAGTCGCGGAACGTGCGGCACTTGTCGAGCTGCAGCCCCTGTATGCCGTCCGCGTCCTCAGCGTGCTCGAGCGCACGGTACACCGAGATGCGCCGACGGGCTGCAAGCTCCTCCAACCGCTTCATCGTCTCTTTGCCTATCCCGGTATCCGGTACCTTGATAACCCTGCCCATGCTCAACTCATCGTCGGGATTGGCAAGGAAACGCATGTAGGCGACGATATCCTTCACCTCCTTGCGCTCGAAGAAGCTCATGGCGCCGACCACGCGGTACGGAACACTCGCGTTGCGCAGCTCTTCTTCGAACCGCCGCATCATGGCGTTGGTGCGGAAGAGGAGGGCATAGTCAGCGAAGCGTTTCCGCTGCTGTCCCACCCGCTGCTTGATTGACTGCGCCACCCACTGCGCCTCCGCCACTTCGTCCTCGCCCCGATAGTGCTCAATCGGCTCACCCTCACCAGCCGCAGCTCGCACCTTCTTGGGTGTACGCACCCGGTTGTTGGCCACCACCGCCATGGCCGCATCGAGAATCTGCCGCGTGGAGCGGTAGTTGGTGTCGAGTACGATGGAGGTACAGCCACGGTACGTACTCGAGAACGTCACCACGTTGCGGCTGTTGGCGCCGCGCCAGGCGTAGATGCTCTGGTCGTCGTCGCCCACCACCATGATATTGTCCTGCGGCGCTGCCAGCATCTGCGCCAGCTTCATCTGCACCGTGTTGGTGTCCTGGTACTCATCCACGCACACGAACTCGAACCGCTTCTGGTACTCGGCCAGTATGTCCGGGTGGCTCTCGAACAGCCTGAGAGGGAGCAGCAGCAGATCATCGAAGTCGACACACTGACGTCGGTGAAGCGTGCTTTCGTACTCACGGTACACGCGCGGGAGCTTGAGCCCGAGTCCGGCGTCATCCTCGCATGCATTCGGCCCGCGCCCGTCGTTTTTCAGGCGGCTGATGCGCGCTCCCACCACCAGGTGCTTCTGGGCCTGCTGTGCCGCGGTGTTGAACCGTACCAGTGATTTGAGCAGGGCCAGTCGTTCGTGCTCGTTGAGAATCGAGTAGTTGCGTTTCACCCCCATGACTTCACCGTGCTCGCGCAGTACCCGTGCGCCGAAGCTGTGGAACGTCGACACGGTCATCTGCTGCGCAGCTTGCGGCGAGAGCAGTTTCGCGAGACGTTCGCGCATCTCGCGGGCCGCCTTGTTGGTGAACGTCACAGCCAGCACCTGGCTCGGCCGACACACCTTCTCTTTCACCAACCGCGCGATACGCATGGTGAGGACCCGGGTCTTGCCCGAGCCAGCGCCGGCAAGCACGAGAAGGGGACCATGGTCGTGGAGAACTGCTTTCTTCTGGCTGGCGTTCAGGCCGGCAAGGTAGGGCACGACAGGCGGCATGGTGCTCCTGGTGGAGGATTCAGGGAATGCGGGATCAGGCGGAGCCAGGTACGGTCACGGAATATAGTGCGGTGGGCTGATGATCTCAATCGCGTATGATGTTCTGATCCTATGGGGACCTGCCGGCCTTCGGCCGTCACCGCGCTTTGCGCTGCAATGCCCTCGCCTGCCGGTGGCAGGCTACGTGCATTTACTCGCACCCAGGAAACGTGCTCGCCAAGTTCGCTACAATCGCTGGCCCAACTGCGAACGCCTCTGTCTCACCCACTTCGCATACTCCTCATCGGCCGTTTCGCTGTGCTCCATCAGCCAGCCGGTGAGGAATATCCGCAAAGCCGCGGGGTTCAAACGGTGCGCACCGAAGTCGTCCATGAACTGCACCAGTTTGGCCGCCGCGATCTCGTGGTCGGACTGGTGCACCGCAAAGCCCGGCGCCCCGTACAGCCGCATCAGGTGCTCTTCGCTCATGAAATGGAAGTTGACATAGCGCTCGATCTCCTCGAGCAACGCGGCCATGCGCTGCGTGTCGCGTACCTCCCGCCCGTCCTCAATGCGGTCGAACAGCGAGTACAGGTACTCGTGCTGGGAGTCCATTTCGGGAAGGTTGAGAATGTGGCGGGTAGGTGAGGTCATATGTGGGACACAGTACACAGTATATAGTACACAGAAGAAGAACTTGTCCTATCTCCTGTGTTCTATCTCCCGTGTCCCCTCTCCTGTTTCTCTAATATGTCAGTCCATACCCATACGGGTACAGTGGATCATAGCCCGCATCACCCAGGTTGATCGGAATCTGCGCGAGTGTCCGCGGCCACGAGTGCGCCAGCTTGCCGGTTGGTGCGTAGTCACCGAACAGCACATCCGCCACGCCGTTCGCCTCGGTCCCCGGCAGCCAGGCCGCGACAATCGCATCACACTTCGCATCGTACCCCTCCAGCAGCAGCGGCCGGCCCGATATCAGCACGAACACCACGGGCTTTCCCGCGTTGTAGCACGCATCGATCTGCGAGCGTGTCCACGACGGCAGCCGCGGGTTGGCCGCATCGCCGAACCACTCGGCGTACGGTTGCTCGCCGCTCACCACCACGGCGATATCGGCGTCGGTAATCCCCGCGCCCATGGCCGAGTAGATCACGTTGGCGGTATCGCCGACCAGGGCCTTGATACCGTCGAGGATAGTCGTACCGTTGATCGGCTCAACCGGCCCTCCCCATCCCATCGACCAGCCGCCGCACAGGTAACCCACACTGTCCGAGTGTATCCCCACCACGGCGATCTTCTGGCCGGTCTTGTGCAGCGGGAGCCTGCTGTTCTCGTTCTTGAGCACCACACACGACTGCTGCACGCACTGACGCGCCACGGCGCGGTGCGCGGCACTCCCCACTGCAGCGGTCTTGGCCCGGTCCACGGTGGCGTTGTCAAACAACCCCAAGTGGTACTTCACCCGCAGGATCCGCCGTACCGCATCGTTCACCCGTGCCATGGGAATCTCGCCGCCGTCTATAAGCGACTTCAGCCGGACGAGCGTGTTGGCATACCCGCCGCACCCCATCAGCATGTCGACACCCGCGTTGATCGCCATGCGCACACGCTCGCGCAGCGTGTCGGCCACAGATTCGTGGATCTCGATGGTGCTGTAGCCCTGGCAGTCGGTGAGCACGATGCCGTCAAATCCCAACTCGTGTTTCAGCACCTGCGTGAGCCAGAAGTGGCTCGCGTGGAAATCTTCACCATACGCGGTGTCGGGTTTCTCCCAGCTCCCGTACTGCACCATCACCGAGTACGCACCCTCGCGCACAGCCGAGACATACGGGGGCAGATGCAGCTGTCGCAGGACCGCTTCTCCGCCGCGCGCAAGCCCCTGGTCTATCTCTCCGTCACGGCCGGTGCCCCATGCCAGTCCGCCGTCAGCCAGGCAGTGCTTCACACACGCCGCAATCGCGCCGTTGGCAAATGTCCCAGCCTTCTGCAGGCCGCGCACCGCAGCTGCCGCCATACTGTCGGCCAGCGTGGGCGACTCACCGAACCCCTCGTAGGTGCGCCCCCAGCGCTCATCACGTGCCACGGCAACACAGGGGCCGAACGTGTAGTTGA
>CAZJJT010000331.1:0-5601 GCA_964546395.1 uncultured Fibrobacterota bacterium | reverse complement strand
GATGTCGCGGGGGTACCAGGCAGTCCCGCCGCTGTAGCCGCCGTCAAGCTTGAGCATGTGGCCCGGGAAGTTGCGCATGGTGAGGTCGGCGATGACGATGTGCTCGGCATAGAACAACTGCAGGAACTGCCCAGCGCCGCACGGTGACGGGCCGCCGTACTGCGACGATTTCCAATAGTTGGGGTTGACAGCGGGGTCTTCGCCCGCGAGTACGATATCCTCGCGCCGCCCGGTCTCACCGCGGACTACAACCCGCGAACGCTTCGCGCTGGTGCCGTAGCTGCCGATGTTCACGCTGCGGCAGCCGACCACGTAGGGGGTATCGCTGGCGGCGATGGTGTAGGTGCGGCTGTCGGTGGAGCCGACCTGGTCGAGAAACTGCGCGAAGGAGATGCTGCCGCCTCCGCCCGCGTGTGTCACCCGCACTTCCTGGCTCGCCGCAAACTCGGGGTTGGCAACGACCAGGTCGTTCCGACACTGGGTGCAGTACGCGGTATCGGGCGGCCAGACTGGCTGGGCCGGGAGCAGCACGACGAGCATCAGGAGGGCAAGAGCCGTATGGCGGGGGGAAGCCATCCCCCGCAACGCCCCCGGGTGCCCTCTTCTGTCACAGCAACTGACGGGATTCTGCACGATCTACCCTCCTTGCCTGGTACGCGCCACTCGTAAACTGACTCGGCGCGGCCCCGGCGCTACGCGTTTGGGCGCGACACCGTGCACTGAGGCAGCAGCAAGCAGTGACAGCGTCCGGTCCGATGCCTTGCCATGTGGCCTTCTTGAGCAGGTCCATTTCGTACACAGGGCTTGTGGTCGACCCCGCCGGCACCCCTGCACCCAAGTCGTGCCGTGTGCCGGTGGTGTATGATGACCGGCCATCCCGCCCTGCGCCTACCGGGACAGCAGCACTCGCTCGACCAGCTCGACGCGCGAAGTTGACACGTGCAGCAGATAGAGGCCTCTGGCCCAGGTCCGGCCGTCCACCTCAGCGATGCGCCCCGTGCCCAACGCTCCAACAGTCGTGTGTGTGCTTGCTACCAGCCGCCCTGCGGCGTTCACGACCATGATAGACACCCGATCGGTCCCGGCGAAACCATCACCGAAGTGCAGCAGAACACGTCGTCCCATAACCCGCTGGCTGACCGCAAGTTGGCCCACGGCATACCGCGGACCCGACACCCCGCGGCGGATCCCCAGACCAAAGGAGTGCACTGCTCCAGCGTCACGCGGGCCCACAACCAGTCTGCCGCCGAAGTCGCGCACCGCCGGACCGTCGAACTCCCATGCGTACAACTCGTCGTACGAACTGGCAGCATCGGCAAACGAGGTGGTGGCCACCCGTGCAAAATCGATGTCGCCGGCAAGGTAGCTGTCTGCCACTCGACCCACGTAGAACGGGTCAGTGCTGCTCAGCGAGGCAGGCACCGATCCGGCAGAAGCACCGTTGCTTGCGCTGCCGTCGACAAACAGGCTGACCGTGCCGCCCGGGCGCGCGAGTTCCGCAAGTATGTGATGCCAGCGACCATCGTTGACATCAACCACACTGCTCAACGTGTACGACTTGAGTGTAACCCTGGCCTTGCCTGTCGGCGCAATGTCGAGCATGTAGCCGTTGGTGCCGCCCTTGGACATGATCGGGCCGCCTGCTGTGGACTTCACGTAGGCTTCGAGTATCAGCGAGCCCTGGTCAACATTGAGTGCCGCGTTGTTCTGGGCCGTGCAGTGCCGGCTGGCCCCGTCAAACCGCAGGGCTCCCTCTGTCCAGTCCTCCAAGCCGCCAGCCACATAGAACGACGTGTCGGCGCCCGGGCAGGTAAGCGTGTTCCCATCGCCGCCACTCGGGGAATCTTCACTGACGATGGTGCCGGGCGTGGATTCGTCCTTGTAGAAGTTCCACTGGCCGCGCGTGCTGGGAAGGTTCCATGCCACAAAGATGCGCGCGCCGTTCTCGACCGCCGGCCCGATTGGTGTGTAGTCTCCGTTGGCCGGGTCTACCATGAGCGCATCGGACGTCTCCTGTCCCAGTCGACTGCACATCGCTCCGTCCGCCTGCAGCGCGGCGGAGAACGCGGCCAGACCTGTCTGACTTGCGAACTTGGTTGTGCTGCCGCCGAACACGTTGCCGGCCCAGGCCGCTTTCTGGCTGCTCTCCACAGAGATAAGGTAGGTGTTGGTGATATCGTCGAACAGATTGCCCACGTACGAGCACGCGCGCTGGCTGAAGCCGATGCCCCGGAAGAGCTTGTACACCGTATTGTTGGCCCAGAAGTTGTTGGTGGAGGCTGCGTTCATGAGCCCCGAGCCGCTTCGTTCGTATGGCAGGAGCGGATCGTTGTTCACCCCGAACGCGATATTGTTGAATGCTTTGTGCCCGTAGGCATGATCCATGTAGAACGCGTGCCCCCACGGTGCATAGGTGCCTGACCCCCCGGTGCCGGCGTATCCCCTGGGATCGCCGGAGATGTTGTTGTACGTAAACACCGGTCCCGACCCCCATGTTTCGATCCCACCCCAGTCGTTGGTCCCCAGGAGACTGTGGGTGACTTTGTTGTGGTGGATGAACACCTTCGGGCTCGAGCCGGCAGAGAGGTTGATGCCCTGGCCCCAGGTGACATCGACGATGTTGCCTGCGATTTCGGCTGAGGCCACGCCCTGCACGTTGATGGCCGCCAGGGGCGCGTACACGCGGCTCTGCTGGCGCTCGCCGACATAGGAGAGACGGTTTCTGAACAGCCTGAGCCCGTCAACAGAGGTCGGCAGCGTTATCGTCTGGTCGTCTATGCGCTCAAAGTCGTTGTCGGTTATCGTGAAGTCGGTGAACGCGCAACTGGGTGACTCATTTCCACGCCCCGGCGCAATCGCCATCACCAGATTGCTGAACGAGCAGTTCGTGATCGTGATACCAGAGCACACTCCCGACAGCTCGATTGCCTGGCAGATCCCGTCCTTGCTGCCCCAGTGCGCCGGGTCGGGGTTGAATGCCGCTGGCCGCGACTGGTTGGTGATGGCGAACGCCAGGCCACTGATCGTGATGTGACTCTTCGCGACAATGTCGATGATATCCGGGCGGGCGCCTACTTCGATGATTGCCGTGTTCGGGTCGCGGTCGCCGCTGAGGCGCAGGTACAGGCGGTTGGGATGTGGCGCAAGGTCGGGATTGTAGTAGAACTCATTGGGCGCATCGAGCGCGAACGGGAGACGCTCGATGTAGAAGAAAGCGCCCTGGGCAACCTCGAAGCCGAGCCCGGCGCCGGTAATCATCTTGCCGCTGTGGTTGACAATCGATGATTGCTGCAGTGTCCCCATGTTCCCGTCGCTGCCTGTCCAGAACGTTCCGTTCTGCCATACGCTCAACGGGGCAGCATCACCGGCGGTGAAGGTATCGGGCAGGTTGTAGGAGAGTGGCGCGGGGATCATCGACCGCCACCATTTCCTCTGCGGGTAGCTGACATCCTCGGTGATATCCCAGTTGGGCGCACGCGCGACGTTGACCCGTTTCAGCCCGGAGTCCGTCACCTCGGCGAGCATCTGGATGTGCTTGACCGGGCACGACGGGTGGGTGCTGTAGTAGGTACATTCTACGCTGAAGGGGAGGTCGATGTACCACACGCTGGTGGGGTCTGGGATATAGGGTGCACTTGCCGCATCACAGCGCGTCCACCCGCCGCTGATTCGTTCCGACCCATAGATGCCGGCTTCGCCGGAGCCCCACGACGGGTCGGAGGTCAGGATGATGGGGTTTCCCGGCTGCCCTGACTCATCGGCGATAAGCCTGCCGCGGTAGATAACGCCCTGCTTGAACACGTAGGTTCTCACACCCGACATGCCCTGTGCGTTGCCGGTTGCGTTCGGGTCCCAGGGGTGATGCTTGAGTGCCGAGGCCGGGCTTGTCCCCGAGTTGTTGTCGTTGCCCCCCTCAAAGTCGATGTACACGACATTGGCCCCGGGCGAGTACACGAAGGGCTGGGGTGCCCACTGCAGGTCGCCTTTCGGGTCCACCGTGGCGTTGGGCTGCTGCCACGAGTACGTTTGGGCAGCCAGTCGGACTGTGTACGCCAGGCAGACGAGGGTTGCGAGCAGGGCCGTTCTCTTCATACCAGACCTCCTGTGGGTTCTCGGTGTTGCACCAGGGGATGGTTCAGTGCACCATCACTCTCCTTCGCACCATCTCGCGTCCGCTCGTGACCACAACAAGGTAGCTCCCGGGAGCCGTGGCCGTCAAGGGTACCGCGGCGACATGCTTCCCGAGGCTGAGAGTCGCTGCCGTTCTGCCGCGCACCGGTGACCCGAGCGGCGAGCGAGCGATGAGCCGGAAATGCGGGAAAGCAACTCGCTATCAGTTGGCGTGACGACGAATTGGTATTGGTCGCCACGGCAGACATCCTACGTCAAATCATAGCTTGTAGGCGGCTTTCACTTCTCTGGCCAAATTGTCAAACATCCAGGTAATCATTTCCTGGCGGCGTGACGGTCTGACTACTCCGGTATAGAACTCCTCGGTGGCATTGCGAAGTGTGCTCATTTCGCTCATCTTCTTCGACAATTCCTGCCGGGTTTCTGCTGTCAGTTCCTGATTTGCTGGATTCTCCAGCAGCAGAATACTCAACTCGGCCCGGTTGATTAAGTTCATCGCGGCCAAGGTCCACAAATCGACCAAATCCCGGTTCTTGCTGACGTTGTCCTTCAGGCGGTGGAATATCTCCAGGCCCCGCAGGTAGTTGGCCAAACGATCCCGGCAGATGCCGATCTCCCTGGCTACGTCATCTTTGCTGCGAATTTCGGCAAGTTGCTGCATGAAATAGTCATCCGGAGCCGGCTCACAACTGTGACCGTAACCCAGACCAGAGGTATAGGTGAACAGACAGGCTTTCGACAACAAACCGGCGGCCCGCCAGAATGAATCATCCTCCAAGCCGAAATACTGCGCCGAAAACCAACGCGGGTAGGCTGCCAAGTCCGCATCCGGGTTTGCCTGGCAGAAGGCCGGTACGGCAATCGCCGCCAACTGCAGTTCCCATGGGAAGAGATGAACCGTCCAACTGGTCTGGAGAAAATGCGGCAGGCCAGCCCGGACATATTTCCTGTACCAACCGAAAGTGTTGGCCACATGCAGCCAATGGCGAGGGCTGAAAACGTTATCACCATAAGAAGATGAAGCGGGGCAACCGACCGCTTCAAAACCGGCAGCCCGGAGATAATCTACGGTATAAAAGGTTTCCGGTATCCGGCCCGGCTCATCTCCGTGCGGAAACAGGAACGCGCCGTAGCGCTCCATGGCCCAATCGGGAAAGTCGCTAACAGGCATCTGGCCATCCGGCCAAAGTCGAGCCACCGCATCACCTTCTTTGACCCCGTAGGTCCAATCAAAAAGCAATATCTTGCGGGAAAGTCTGTCCAGAGCCTCGGGATAAGACAGGACCATGTCGGCCCAGATGGCCGGAGTAATCCCCCGATCGATAATCGGCTGGCACAGGGCGTTGATATGATCAACAAAGAGCCGGGACAACGAGTGTTCCTCGGCAAACCTTCTGCACTCCGGGCAGAGGCCCAGGGTCCGGGCTTCATCTGCACCAAGATGAAAAAGTTCTGAGTCGCCGAACAAAT
>CAZJJT010000330.1:0-5611 GCA_964546395.1 uncultured Fibrobacterota bacterium | reverse complement strand
GTGTTGCCGGCCACCAGACAGTCATCCACAAACAGCCGCATGCCCCGTTCGCCCCATGTGGCCGCAAGCTTGTACCACTGTCCGGGCCGGAAGACGATGGGTGCAGACACGAACTTGAAGATGTTCATGTGGTTTTTGAGGAAGTAGAGTCGGCCTTCCTTGTAGAAAAGGTGCAGTCTGCAGGCGCGGTCGCCGAAGATGCTGTACTTGCCGGCAGCGGCAAAGTCTTCTGTGACTCGTGCGAGCAGTTCTACCGTACCGTTGGCTGTACCGCTCGCCACAATAGTGTCAAACACGGCATACGCGCCCTGCGTGCAGGCGATGGCGTTGCCGATGCGGCCAGGTACGCGCCGTGCGCCGAGGAGCGTCCCGGTCCACCTGCCGGTCTCGTCATAGACCGTCGTGCCACTGCTCTCCTCAAACGCGAAGTGCGCCAGCAGGTCCGGGTCGACGGGATTGTCGCACGAGGAGGGCAGTCCCTCGATCTCGATGCACACCACGGCCGCACCGGTCTGGGCGGTCAGCCGGAGTGTCACGTACACGGTATCGCCTGGGCCGACATCACACGAGACTGAGCCTGCGTGCGTGGTGACACCACTACTGTTGACGAGAGCGCCGCGGAACGCACGGTCGAGGCCAGCCGGAATGCCGCAGATGACCACTGGTTCGGCAGGCATGTTGTCGATGCGCCACTCGTATGTCAGGGCGGCCATGTCTTGCCCACCGATGGTCAACACGAGCCTGGCACCGGTAAGCGATTCACTCGTACCCTTCGATACGAAGCCGGCAGGGATACTCGGAAGAACGATGACCGCTGTGCCGGAGCCAGTTGACTCACCGGCATCTTCCGGTGACATGTCCACGATGGGGTCCGTGCAGCAGAGAAGCAGAGCAACTGTGGCAACCACGACACTGTGCGCCTTCATGTGTGCCTTCCTTTGCCGGCATGGTACAACCAGACCCTCACGCCTGCACTCAGCAAGCGCCGTCCCTACCTATAAGTATACGCACCGCAGAAGCCACCGTCAATGGGTATGTGCGGACGCCGGGAGAAGCCGTTTTCTGTACGGAAACGGGGGCTGCAACACCATGAGGCCATCTGGCCCGTGCACGCTCAGACTGATCGCACGTATTTTCTATACTATGCCGCGACGGAGCAAGTCACGCCAGAAGGCCCTGTTTCTCGACCGTGACGGGGTGATTAACGAGGATACGGGGTATCCGCACAAGCCTTCCCATATCAAGTTTCGCGAGGGCATATTCGAGTTGTGCCGCCGGGCAGTTGACTTGGGCTATCTCATTGTCGTTGTTACAAATCAGGCTGGAGTAGCAAAGGGGAAATTCACCGAGAAAGATGTGGTGGCGCTGCACAAGTGGATGGTGAAGAAGTTCGGGGCCCAGAAGGTGCCGATAGCCGGATTGTACTACTGCCCGTACCATCCTGAAGCCACGGTGCCTGAGTATCGCAAGGAGAGCGCCATGCGCAAACCGGGGCCGGGCATGGTGGAGCAGGCGGTGCGTGAGCTGGGTATCGATGTGCGGCGTTCGCTTGTGCTCGGCGACAAGCCGTCCGACCGTATCCAGTACCCCGGGCTTCGTTCGGCAATCATCAAGAGCGACTATACGGGTGAGGATTTCGACGTGGAATCACTGGAGCAAGCCCTGAGGCTTCTGTGAGTGTCCTCTCCGCTTCATCGCTGGCACGCTCGTTCGCCGGCACTCGCGTACTCACGCAGATAGACATGCAGTTGGATCGCGGCACGGTGCACGGCCTGGTGGGGTTGAACGGTGCCGGGAAGACGACGCTGATCCGTTTGATCCTTGGCATTCTCCGTCCCGACACCGGTACGGTGCGTGTGCTGGGGTTCGACCCCTGGCGGCACTGCCCTGCCATGTACCGGCGCATGGGCGTGGTGCTGGAGCACGACGGCTTCTGGGGTACCATGACATTCCGGCAGAATATGCGGGTGTACGCCGGCGCGCGTGGTATCGGGACGGCAGACCTGGAGCGTTACCTGAGCGAGTGGTGGCAGGCAAGCGGTCTGGTGGACTGCTCGCGCAAGGCCCGTCACTTCTCGCGTGGGCAGCGGATGCAGTGCGCGCTGTGCCGTGCATTCCTGGCGTGGCCTGAGGTGGTGCTGCTGGATGAGCCGACGGTGGGGCTGGATGTCGATTCGTATGAGCACTTCGGGGCGCTGGTGCGTGAAGCGCGGAGACGGGGGAGTGCCGTGGTGGTCAGTTCGCACCAGCTGGATACGATTGAGAGCCTGTGTGACCAGGTTTCGGTGCTCGAGGGTGGAGTGCTGCAGTCGGTAACGTCCTGCGCAGCGGTGGAGCGGTGGTGGTACGTGCAGGCGCGGGACGGCGAGGGTGACATCGCACAGGTGTTGCGCGTGGCAGGGGCTGGGGAGATCGCGGGCGAAGGGCCGGGCCTGAAGGTGGAGCTTGCGGCTGGACGAAGCGCGGTCGCGGGGATTGTGGAAGCGCTTGTGGGGAACGGGTGGCGTGTGGACGAAGTGCGGCCGATAGGCGGCAGCCTCCGCGAGTCGCTTCGACGGCACGAGTCGGGATCTCTCGAGAGGGAGCGTGCCGGGTGAGAACTGGCGTGATGGTTGTTGCGGGCAAAGAGTGGCGGTCGTTTGTGGGCAACGACCTGAGCATGCACATGGTGTACGTGGTGCTGGTGCTGCTCTGGAGCGCTTTGCTGGCGGGCAGCGGCGCCGGGGGAGTACCCGAGTCGGTGGTGCTCTGGCTCCTTCCGTTCTCGGTGATAGTGGTAAGCAACGCGGGACAGGGCGTGTTCGTGTCGGAACGGGTGAGTGGGGCGGTGGAGATCCTGCTGACGTCGGGATTGGGCCGTTTCGAGATAGTGTCGGGGAAGATGTTGTTTGTTGGCGTGTTGGGGACACTGACCGGGTATGCCTGCATGCTCCTGGGGATGCTCTGGCTGTGGCTGCTCGAGCGCTGGGGCGTGGGGCCCGGCAGCTACCCCGTGGGGGCCGATTTCGTGGTGTTCGCCTGTGCCGTTGCGGTGAACACGGCCATGCTCGCTGTGCTCTCGGTGCTTCTTCCCAATCCCCGCCTGAGCCACTTTGTCAGTTTCCTGTTCATGGTACTCCTGCTTGCGGCCTACTACCCGGCTGCTGCCACGGGGCGTGTGTCGCCCTGGGCGCTGGCGGCGGCGTTGGCGGTGTGCGCGGTTGCGCTGAGTGCGGTCGCGCTGGCCGTGTCGCGAGGCGAGCGTATCGCGCGACCGGTTACTCTCTGAGCTGTTCGAGCAGGTCGTGGTGGAGGTCGGCGGCGAACGAGCGGGCGGCACTGCGCGGGGAACGCGCAAGCCTGAGCATTGCCGGGCCAACGGCTTTCCGGGCCCAACTGAGCGTGTCGGGAAAGTACTCGAGCGCGACGAGGCCGGCGGCGAGTGTCTCGTGCCTGTCCGGCAGGAGCCGGCTGAGAAGTGACATGGTCCATGCACCGAACCCTGAGCGCTTGAGCACCTGTGAGAGCTGCAGCCAGGTCCAGAGCCGAAGCAGTTGGCGTGCCGACTCACGGGCGCCTTCGTAGGTGACAAACGGTACCTCCGGCACGCGTCTGCCGTGTGTGAACAGCAGATGCACCACGGCCACCATCAGCAGCAGCACCCAGAACGAACGTATGGGGGCAAGCAGCGCGCGCAGCGATCCGCGTGCAGTGAGCTGCACGAGCAGTGTGGCTGCCGCTGCGTGCCAGAGGAGCGTACGAGGCGCCTCGAAAAGCATCACCGCCACACTCCACCCCAGGAGGGCGAGGCAGGCGAACCCCTGCAGGCGGGTGGCGGGGCGCGCCAACGGGGTGCGGGAGAGTTGGCGGGGCGGGCTGTCAGGGCTGGACGCCAGTAGTGAGTAGGACAGTGCACCCACAGCGGCCCCCGCGATCATCGAGGCGATCGCCATAGCAGGGAGCTGGTAGAGGACCAGCGGGTTGCGTGCGAAGAGGGCATAGACGGCCGCGAGCTGACCGGCGTTGTGGGCGCACGCGCCGATCATGCCAAGGCCGATGAGCCCAAGCAGGCCACGCCGCCCCAGCGCGTTCCACGCAAGGGCCATGCAGAGCGTGGCGGCAACGGCGCCGGAGAGGCCGAGCGCGAGCGTGAGGATCGAGAACCCGAAGTAGAATCCGACGATCCAGATCCGTAGCACCGAGAACAGCAGAGTATCGAGCGTGCCGAAGCGGACGAGCCAGACGACCGTGACGATGTTGGCGAGGCCGGGTTTGAGCCAGGGGAGCAGAGGGATGCGTGGGATGAAGAACTCGAGGGCGTTGAGCGCCACCGACAGCAGGAGCAGGCTCGCCTTAAGGTCGAGGTACGGCTCGGCAGTACGGGACTCACTCAGTGACTGCATCGGGGGTATCCCTGCTGCCGGAGACCAGTTGGACAAGCACGTGGTTGGGCGCGCACACTATCTGTCTTCCGGGGGTGCTCACGGCGCCGGTGGCGACACAGATGCCGCGGGGGCACGAAGACTCGGTGACCCGCACGGCGCCGTCGGCAATCCTGACGCGAACGTTCCCCTGGGCTCCTTCGACGGTGAACTCGGTGCTGTCGCTCAGCGGGTAGCGGGCGAGCAGGGCGTTGTCGCGATAGACCAGCACAAGCGTGGGCCCGGCGGCGCGAAGGGCCGGCAGGGCGAGAGTGGCGCCGGCGAGCAGGAGCAGGGCGACGAGCCAGTCGACCGGACCGAGGACACGGGGAGGGCGTGAGGGATGCATTGAGGACAAAAATAGTGGAGTGGGGAGTGCGGAGTGGGGAATGTGGAATGGGAAGTGCTGAATCTTCGCCTTGCCTCCGCACCGCGACTATTGTAGAATCATGGGACTGCAGAGCACTGGTATTCGCAACGGGTTACAGACATGGCGTTCTCACTCTCTGACTACGATGATATCCGTGAGATAGCGCGCGGCGGCATGGGGCGGGTGTACGTCGCCACGCAGCGCTCTCTGAACCGCACCGTGGTTATCAAGGAGATGGTGAGCGGGCTGGTGACCGACCAGTCACAGGTGCGGCGGTTTGAGAACGAAGCGAAGTCGGCGGCGGTGCTCAACCATCCGAACGTAATCCGAGTCTACGATTTCGGTGCGGATCGCGACTCGTTCTATATCGTGATGGAGTACGTTGACGGGCCCGACCTGGAGCAGTTAGTCAATCGAGAGGACATGCCGCGTGAAGTGGCCCTGATGGTGTTTCTTCAGGCCCTGAAAGGCCTTCATCACGCGCACCAGCAGCATATTGCGCACCGTGACGTGAAGCCGGGCAATATCCTGGTGGGGATGAACGGGCAGGCGAAGATCATGGACTTCGGGCTGGCGCACGCCGGCAGCCAGTCTCTTCACCTGACCGCGACCGAAGCGATCGTGGGCACGCCGCAGTACATGTCGCCGGAGCAGGCGAGCGGCTCCGAACTGAAAGATGCGCGCACCGATGTGTTCTCGGCGGGCGTCGTCGCCTACCGCCTGCTTACCGGGCAGCTTCCGTTCAGCGGCACGACGGTGCCGGCGGTGCTGTTCAGTATCACGCAGGCCCAGGAGCGCAGTCTGGCGGATGCGGCGCCGACCGTGCCGCCGTCACTGGCCA
>CAZJJT010000329.1:874-5614 GCA_964546395.1 uncultured Fibrobacterota bacterium | reverse complement strand
CCGCGGCTGCGGCGCGGTGTGCACCCCGGGACGATGCAGGTAGACGTAGCGCACACCGCCACGCACCAGGTATGTCGGTACCGTGTGCGCATGACCAAACGTGTCCGGTGACCAGTCTATCTGCACATCCTCGGGCGCCAGCCCGAACAGCTGCTGCATGTACTGGCGCGTGTAAAGAAGATGCCGGCAGAGCGACTCCCCGTCCGCCATGTTCTTGTCACCCTCCACCCAGTGGCTGGCAGTCACCTCGAACCGTCCCTCTCTGACACGCTGGCGCACCTGCTCGAGCAGCTGCGGCGCGAACTCCTCGAGGATTCGGTAGATGCTGGCCTGGCTCTGGCTGAACGTGAACTCCGGGAACTCGTCCATCAGGCGCAACACCGTGGTCACCGTATCGACCGTGATCGAGACAGTCTCGGGCCAGGACCACATCCAGTTCATGTCGATGTGCGCATGGCCGACACAGTACAGCGTGTAGCCCTTCGCGGTTGATGCCACCGGCGCCAGCGCAGTCTCTGCCTTTGTCATGGTCCTGGCGAGCGACTTCCCGCCACTTCCTGCCAGCGCCTGGGCTGCCAGTGCTTCGGCGTCGGCGATGGCCTTCTTCCACTGCAACGCTTTCCTCGGGTGACGTTCGCAGAGGAACCTGGCAAAGCTGACCTGGGCGCCGATACGCTCCTGCCAGTACTGTGTTGTGGCACGGGTCTGGGCGAAGGTGTCGGTGAGTGTGGGCTGGTGCTTCTGCGGTTTCATGGCTGATCTCCTCCGGTGTCATTCTGTATTCGGGGTAACCTCACCCCCGGCCCCTCTCCCTCGCGCTCTGCTCGGGAGAGGGGTGTGGGCTTGTCTGTCAGTGTATTGGCTGCGGCGCGGCACCGCGCCGCCACGATGTGGGGCGTTGCGGGGTGCGCGAGCCGTGCGCGGCGCGAGCTGCGCACATCGCCGCGTGCCCCGCTGAGGGGGGTGTGCCGCAAGACACCGCTGCGTGGCAGGGGCGACGGGCCGGGATGGCACGGCGACTCTGCCGCGGTGGCTTGCGGCCAGGGGGGAGACTTCCCCCCACCCTACCTGCAGGTATCCCTGACATGCCGTCAAATGTAGGCTGGACACGGTGTTGTGTCGTTAGAATCGTTTGTCATCTGCGTGGGGTATCTTTGCATCATGCTGCCGCCTGCCGACTGTTTCGTGGAGTTCCCCCGGCGTGATTTCCCGCGGCTGACCCACTTTGGCGTGGTACACCACAGCACTATCGGCGAGGTCCCGCCGCACCACCACCCGGGCTACGAGATCAAGTACTTCTTCGAGGGCCGCGGAAAGCTTCGGGTGCGGGGAGAGCGTGAGATCGATATCGGCGAGAACGACATCCTTCTGACCGCGCCGGAAGTGGAGCACGGGTTTCGGCTCCGCGGCACGGAGATTTCGTTCTACTGGCTGGGGTTCCAGACCGGGGCACTGGTGCGTTCGGACCGCACCATGGCGGACGGGCAGAGTGCGCGCCGCGGAGAGCCGGTCGACAACTCGTTTCTGGCACAACTCGACGGTGATGCGGCGGAGTTGTCGCAGGCGGTGGCAGTGGACGGCTACTCGGTGCTGCGGCAATTTCCGCAGGCACACGATGTGTTCCGGGTGCTGGCCGAAGAGCTTCGGCAGGGACGCAAGTACTCGCGGCAGATGATCTACCTGAAGGTGATGGAGCTGTTCACACTCGTCGCGCGGCGGCTGAGTGACACCGATGGCGGTGGGGACACTGCCATGGAACGCGTGCGTCGCTACATCGAGTCGAACTTCGATACTGCGATCTCACTGCAGACGCTGTCGCGCATAAGCGGGCTCTCGCCCGCGCATATCAGCCGGCGGTTCAAGCAGGTGTTCGGGGTGGCGCCGGTTGCCTGGCTCACCAGGCACCGCATCGAGCAGGCCAAGGCGATGCTTTCCGCGGGCGACTCGGTTACCCGCACCGCGCATCGCTGCGGCTTCGAGGACATGCACTACTTCAGTACGCTGTTTCACAAGCATGTGGGCGTGCCGCCGAGTGAGTATGCTGCCCGGCCGAAGGCGAAGGAGTAGGGTTGTTGGGCGGAAACAATCCACTACCGTTTGCCTTCAGCGTTCCCGCCGGAGTGTCTCAAGTTCGCGGCGCAGCGGCTCCCAGTACTGTCGGTCAGCTTCGCGTTCGGCGTGTTCCTCCGCGGCGAGCGCTGCCTCAATGGCGGCGGCGTCCCGCTGCCCGAGCATTGCCAGGAGCGGCCTTCGGGCGGATGCCTCGGCGACTGCTGCGGGGTGATCATGGGCAAGTTCTCGGAGTATCTGGACCGTCCGGGCTTCAGCCAGCCAGAAAGCAACATCGGTGGGAGCAGGATTTCCGCCGCGCTGCTCGTAGTCCGCTTCTATCAGCCGACGTATCATCGGCCAGTCCTTGTCGCGCTGGGTCTTCTTCGCCTGTATCAGGTCTGGCAAGGCCATGACCTCAACGGTCACATCTCCCACAGTCAGTGTCGTCCGGCGTTCCCAGAGGCGCCCGAATTCCTCCACGCCGCGCATGACCGAAAGCAGGTCGACTCTCATACCCGCGGCTTCGGGAATGGCACAGCGGAAGTGAACAGCGTGGCCGCGCTGCAGGTACTCGATTGACAACGGAGGCACCGCAATCTCGACAGCCTGGAGTTCGTCGAGGGCGGCCCGGAGCACGTTCAGGTTGGCGGGGTCCGCGGGCAACGCCAGGTCGGTGTCACGACTGAACTCAGACGCGCCGTACAAGACGCACGCCTGGCCGCCCATGAGCAGACAGCGCACCTCGAAAGTACGCATCGCGGAAAGGACTCTGAGAATCGGGTTCAGGGTCAAGACTGCCTCCGCTGGCGAGGTAGAACTCCCAGAGCATGGTGGTCTGGCGCCACCGTTCGGCGGGGCTCAGCCGGTACCACTCCAGCCATTCGTCCTGCTCCGCACTAACCCGTGTACGCCTGACCATGTGCATTCCCGTAGTGGGTGGGTCCGGCTGACACACCCGCAGTTGCTGCAAATATAACTGGATACGGAGCACAGTGCGCTCCAGGGCGCCCGCCCGTGGATACTCACCACGGACTCTCCTGTGCTCATCGCACGAGCGCCCTTCCGGCACTGCCGGTCCACCATTGACGCGCTCTACCGCGCAGTGTTGGTCAGGACTGGGGATACCTCGACCGAGAAGTCGCCTGAAACTGCCGCCGCGGCCTGGCCGCCCTGCGATAACTGTGCCCTAAATCGCGAAATCGTTGCTTTCCGAGCCGGAACGGATGGTATCCATGGAGTAGCGGCGCCGATTCTGGGCGCAGTCGAAGCGGATGCCGGGTGGGCAACGGGCATCTCTGGGGTTGGCAGGCAAGGGATGAGTGGCCAGAAATGGGTGAACGGGCGAAAGAAATTGCTTGTCAGTTCGAACGACACATCGCGCCCGTTGCCGAACACGACGAGCACGAACTCCTCATGGGTGGGGGTGCCTGTGGTTGGGCGCGCGATGGCTGAAGGGGACTGGCGGGGCCACGCCCTGCGAACAGGGACCTGTTCACCTGGTGTGACCCCGGAGTGGACGCGTACTACTGTACTTGCATCGTGACGGTGTAGGGACCAGTCTCGTACTCATCGTAGCCCTCGACCTCAACGTACACTACGCCGGCTGTGGCAGAGGTGCACGTCCAGACGATTCGAGCGTTGTATTCCGCCCCGTCGTCGTCGTCTTCGGCCAGGATGGTGTCTCCATCGGTTCCGATCAGCGTGAGATAGGTGTCGACGCTGCCCGATGTCTCGATGACGTAGGTGTTGCCGGCGACAGCCGTGAAAACCAGTGCGTCTACGTCGGAACTGGTAAGCGTATGGGCCTGGTTGGTTCCCGGCACAATCGGCGTGGCCTCGTAGAGTTGATCGTCGGGCTCATAGATATCACCACCCGTCACACCCCAGTGTGTCGGCGGCACGGGGCCCGTGTACCTGGCGTATGTCTCCCGCACGGTTTCGCTCTCGTTGCCATCCACCCAGATCGACGCCATAATCATCTGACCACCGGAGAACGAAACAGTGAATGTGTCTTGTTCGACGCCAATGATGATCAGTTGGTTGCCCCCGCAAACGTACAACGCCGTCTCGGAGTCCACTTCAGCTTCATAGTATCCGTACCGTGTGATTGTCGACTGACCGATGACCATCACGGCCGGCGAATTCTGCGCGGTATAGTCATTGGTTTCGCTGTCGATGTTCACCCCGTCAGTGTATACCCAGTGTTCCTGTACGAGAATCCAGGTGCCCACAACACTGCCCGAGGAAGTTCCGGTGGGGTTGACGTCGTCATCGCATGCAAGTCCCAGCCACAGCAGGGCGGGAATGAGTGGGAGAAGGGTGCGCAATCTCATGGGTGACAGTACCTCCTGTGTGTGTGGTGTATGAGCAGGGCCCGGCTGGCCGTGCGTACGGCCTTGACGTATGATACTTTCTCGAGCCCCGTACGCGCAAGTGAACGCAGAGGGGACCTGACTCACGTCGTCATCTTCTCCAGCACCCGCGCCGGTATGTCGAGCGCGTTGGCCAGCGAAGTGCGGACCGGGCGATCGTCCATCAGGGCATGCGCCATGATGTGACCCGCCGACTGCCAGTCCATCTCGCAGCATGTGATGCCATAGTGGTAGTACCCGGGGGGCATCGCGTGTGGTGAGCACTTGTGCTTTGTCGGGTACACCGATACCCCTCGCGGCCAACCCGGTGATCACG
>CAZJJT010000329.1:0-864 GCA_964546395.1 uncultured Fibrobacterota bacterium | reverse complement strand
CCGCGCCATGGCCTCGTTGATCACGGCCACGGCATCGTCTGTCTTCTGCATGAAACAGGTGAGATGCCGCTTGCGGGGCGGCAGTATCTGGTCAACACCGTCGACCAATACCGTCTCACGCTCCAGATCCTCGATACGCACCGGTGCGTACCACCCGGCTGCGCGCAGCAGGGACGCGGTGTCGGCGGCGGCAACGCCGCGGCGCGTCAGGAACGCTGTTCCTGCTTTCACCCGTGCAAGGGTCGCGTCGAGACGCGAAACGTACATGAACGGGCATGGATGATATTCATCACCCGATACTGGGCACTCAGCGTGAATTCCTGGGCTCGGCGCACACCAGACAAGCAGCGGGAAATGCGTGAAGTGAGGAAAAGAAAAAGCCCCTCAATTGAACCCAAACGGGATCGTGTTCCCGATGCCCTGATGTTGCACACCGGTGTGCGGGGTGGCGTCTTGACTGTCTCAACTTCTCGGCTCAGGACGCCGTCGAGTGCGAGAAAGCATGTGCCCCTGTCGTGCACGATGTGCCTGCAGGGGCAGTCTGGCAGATCGCCAAGCAGCATCGAGAAGCTGCGGGCCTGCTGCGACACCCACGCGTGTCCTGGGTTCGACGTGCATCCAGCAATGTGCACTCGTCGTGTGCCCAGATGGATGAAGAGAAGCACGTAGCAGGTTACCAGACCGGCGCGTGTCCACACTTCCTCTGTGAAGAAATCTGTGGCCCACGTGGAATGCATGTGTGAGGCGATGAACCGCTTCCACGACATGCCTTTCCTGTGCCTTGAGGGCGGGATGCCATTTCTCTGTAGAATATCACGCACGTAGCTTGCCGAGACACGGTGTCCGAGCTTCCTCATCTCGCCC
>CAZJJT010000328.1:0-5619 GCA_964546395.1 uncultured Fibrobacterota bacterium | reverse complement strand
CGAAAAGGCCGGCCGCCGCGTTGCCCAGGTTGAGGCGGATCGTCGAGAACGAGGCCTCGTGGCCGGCGCACCAGTACTGCTTGAACATCACCGGGAAGAACGCGGCCATCACCGTCAGCGCGAACGCCGAGTTAGCCCAGTCGTACAGCATCCATGACAGAACAGCCCGTCGCGGACGGTCCTGCGCGTTCACGTCTTCTTCTCTTTCTTCTCTGCCGCGGGGAACAGGACGTTGTTGAGTATCAGCCGATACCCCGGCGAGTTGCGGTGCAGCTCAAGCGTAGTCGGTTTGTCGCCCACCGCGTGGGTATAGTCCTCCGGGTCGTGCCCGCCGTAGAACGCGAACTGCCCCTTCCCCACGACACCGTGGAGATACTTCACACGGTCGGTACCCGGGCTGTAGCCCAGCACTACCACGCTCTTCTTGAGCACCTTCTTGTTGAACGACGTCAGCAACCCGTGAAACCCCTTCACGTAGCGCGTGTGGTTCTGTACCAGCATCGTGGGCACCGGGTCGAGCTTGGCGGAGAAATCGAACAACTCGAAGTCCATCGCTTCCACGCGCATGGGCGTATTCACCTGCTCGACATCGATATTGCCGAAGTTTCCGGCCATGGGGTCGGTGACGATGGTGAAGTTCTCGAACGCGAAGCTGTTGCCGTAATTGAGTTTCTGCGGCCAGGCATGGTCCACCCCGTCACCGTCGTACACCTTGTCGACGATGTCGACACCGGCAGCGGCCAGTGCAATATCGATGGTGTTGGTCGCACTGCACATGGCAAACAGGAACCCGCCTTTCTCGACATAGGCCCTGATTGTCAGGGCCACCGCCTTCTTGCACTCCGAGACTTTCCTGAACCCCAGGCCCCGTGCCACCTTCTCCAGTTCCATCTGCTGCCGCTGGTACCACGGCTGAGCGTGAAACGAGCGGTAGAACTTGCTGTACTGACCGGTGAAGTCCTCGTGGTGCAGGTGGAGCCACTCGTACTGCGAGAGTTTGCCGGTCACCACCTCGGCATCGTAGATCTTGTCGTACGGGATCTCGGCGTAACTCAGCACCAGCGTCACGGCGTCATCCCAGGGCAGCTTCTCCGGCGGCGTGTACACGGCAATGCGCGGCGCCTTCTCGAGTGTCACCTTCTCCATGTTCGAGTGCTGGATCGTCTCCAGCGCGGCGCTCCACTCGGCAGCGCCCATCCTCGACACCGCAATCCCCTTCGCCCGAGCCTCAAGCGTGAACTTCTGCGACTCGTCCGCCGCGAACGACCCGCCCCGGTAGTTGAGCAGCCAGTAGACCTTGTACCCGTCCGCCAGCATCCGATACACCAGTCCGTAAGCCTTCAGGTGGTCGGTCTGCGTGTTGTCCATGGGGATGAACAGCATGGCGCGGCAGGATACGGCAGCCAGGAGCACAAGGGGCAGGGCGACGCGATGTGAGAAGTCTGACATGGAAGAAGAAAATACGTCACTACTCCCCCGCCCCTGTTTCCCGCGTATTTTCCCTCCATGCCCCTGCGCGCCAATCCGCCTGTCCGTGTCCACCATACGTGCCGTCGCCACCCGGCGCACGCGCAGATGCTCCGGCAGACGCTGCGGCGTATCTGCCGCGAGCAGCATGTGCCGCCCGGCACGGCGGTCGATATCGTGCTCTGTTCCGACCACACGATCCGCCGCCTCAACGCGCGCTACCGCCACCTCGACCGGGCAACCGACGTGCTCTCGTTCAACTATGGCGAACCCGACCTGCTGGGCGAGATCTACGTCTCACTCGACCGGGCGGCGGTGCAGGCGCGACGATACGCCCACCCTTACCGCGATGAACTTCAGCGACTGGCGGTACACGGCATGTGTCATCTGCTGGGCCATGACCACGAACGCCGGTCTGAGCGAGTGCGCATGGAGCGTCTCGAACGCCGCTACGCTTCGGTGTGAGTCGGTGGTTTGTACTGCCCGGGCATGATGATGTATACTCATCGGCGGTGACAGCCCACGCAGCTGTCCGCGACGCCGACATTTCCAGGGAGGCATGTTGGACAGCGTTCCATCTGCGCAACAGGACATCGCTCTCCTGTTGTCAGCATATCTTCTCTGCACCTTCTTCGCCGTTGTCAAGATCGTTCTCTTTTCGCTGGATAGGAACGCAATATCAGCCGAACGGGAGCGTCTTCGATGGTACGCATCCCGGATTGAGCGTTTCGACGAGAATCGGGCGCTGTTCGACAGTGTCGTAGCAACCGGCCGTATCTTCTCCAGCGTCTTTTTCGCCCTGGTCGCGTACCGCCTCGCGGTGCGCCTGATGCCTGGCAGGAGCGTGCTGCTGGTACTCATCGTCACGCTCTTCTCCGCCGCGATGAGCGTCGGAGTGCTCGCCCATTTCGTTCCGCGCGCGTTTGCCAAGCGCTACCACGATCACTTTGTCCCCGTGTGCTACGTTGCCTACGAGGCGACCAGCTGGCCGCTGCTGCCGTTCGCGGCGTTGATGCACGGGCTGCACACGGTGCTGCTTCGTCTGATGCGCTACGACGAGAAGCTGGCGTTTCTGTCCTCGGAGGAGCAGTCGCGGATGCACGAGGGGCAGAACGGCGAGGAGGGGCTGGACGAGGAAGAGCGGGAGATGATCCGCAGCATTTTCGAACTGGGAGAGACCACGGTCGAGCAGATCATGGTGCCCCGTATCGATATCCAGGCGGTCGAGGTGCGCACGGGGCTGACAGCGGTGCTGAAGCTCGTGCGGGAGGAGGGTCACTCGCGACTGCCCGTATACCGCGACACGATCGATTCGATGGTCGGGATGCTGTATGTGAAGGACGTGCTGGGCTGGCTCTCGCAGCACACTCCCGAGGAGTGGGACCTGCAGTCACTGGTGAAGAAGGCGCACTACGTCCCGACCGGCAAGAAGGTCGATGAGTTGATGGCGGACTTCAAGAAGAAGCGTATTCACATTGCGGTGGTGGTCGACGAGTACGGCGGGACCGCCGGCATCGTCACCATGGAGGATATCCTCGAGGAGATCGTCGGTGATATCCAGGACGAGTACGATGACGAGGAACGGCAGATAGTCAAGACCGGTCCCAACGTGTACGAGGTCGATCCGCACGTTGATCTGCAGGACCTGGGTGACGAGATCGGGGTCCACTTTGATGTGGAGGATGCTGAGTACAACACGCTCAGCGGACTGGTCTACCACGAGCACGGCGATGTGCCGCAGAAGGACACCACGGTCGAGTACGGCAGTGTCCGGATCCGCGTCCTCGAGATGGACCATCAGCGGATACAGAAGGTGGAAGTGACTGTCGAAAGCGGCCAGTCACCGGTCGACATGCAGTTCTAGCGTGATCTACGGCTGCCTCGGCCGGGCCAGCACGTGGTCCACACTCTCCAGCAGGCTCCCGGTGGTGAATGGCTTGGGCAGGAACTCGCTCGCCCCGGCCCGCAGCAGTTTCTGCGCCTCCCCATCCATGCTGTACCCGGAGCACAGCAGCACACGCACCTCCGGGTTGATCTCGCGCATGAACTCGAATGTCTCCGCCCCGCTCATGGAGGGCATCACCAGGTCGAGAATCACCAGATCGATCTCGCGCCACGAGGTGCGGTACAGCTCCACCGCCTCCCGGCCGTCCGAGGCCACCGCGACGGTGTGCCCGTGCTCGGAGAGTATCCGCGAAGCAGCCACCCGCACCAGCTCTTCGTCATCAACCAGCAGGATCCGTGCGGCATGCCGGGGGGCCCTGTCGTCCTGCTTCTCGACAGTCTTCAGCAGCACGTCGCCCGCCTCTGGCAGATACACCGACACCGTGGTGCCTTTCCCCACCGCCGACTCGACGTTCACGGCGCCCTTGTGGCTATGCACCGCGCCATGGACCATGGCCAGCCCCATTCCCGTCCCCTGACCCTTCTCTTTGGTAGTGAAGAACGGCTCGAACATGCGCTGCATCACCCGCTCTTCCATGCCGCACCCGGTGTCGTGCACACGCAGTTCGATGTAGCGGCCAGGTGAGACGCCGTACACGCTGCGCCGGCAGAACTCCTCGTCCAGCGACACCGATTTCGTACCGAACGTCAGCACCCCGCCCTCGGGCATGGCGTCACGGGCGTTGAGCGCGACGTTGAGCACGGCATTCTGCAGCAACGCCGGGTCACCAACCGTCGTGGACGGGCTGGCGTGCAGGCGCTGCACAATCTGGATACGCTTGTCGATGCTGTGCTCAAGCATGCCAGCCACGTCGCGCACCATGGTGTGGATATCGACCGGGACCACCTGCGACGTCCCCCGCCGCGCAAACGAGAGGAGCTGGTGCGTGAGCTGCGAGGAGCGCTCGGCAGTCTTGACAATCGTGTCGGCCAGCTCGGCCAGCGAAGGGTTGTCGTTCAGCGAGGCACGCAGCATCTCGGCACAGGCCATGATACCGGTGAGCTGGTTGTTGAAATCGTGTGCGACGCCTCCCGCCAGCTGCCCTATTGCCCGCATCTTCTCGGCCTGCCGAAGTTCATCCTGCTGCCGCCGCTGCTCCTCCTCGCCCCGCTTCCGCGCGCTGACATCACGCATGACACCCCGTGTGCCCAGCAGCGTACCCGCACTGTCGTGCACGAACTCCATGCGCAGCTCGCCCCAGAACGTCCTGCCGTCCTTGCGCACGTACTCGAACTCCAGCAACGGAATGGTGACCGGCCCCTCGGCGTCGAGTGCCGCATACTTCTGCAGCAGACTGACGCCCCGCTGGTACGACTCCGGTGTCATCAGTTCCTGCATCGACATCTGTGACAATTCCACCGGCGAGTACCCGGTCAGCGCCTGCGCCGAGGGACTCACATACACCAGGCGCAGGTCGAGGCCCTGCACAAACATCACGTCCGAGATACTCTCCGCAAGGAATCGGAACCGCTCCTCCCCCGCGCGGATCGCCTCTACCCGAATCCCCTCGAGCCTCCGCCGGTACCAGGCGCCAAGGACCAGCAGGGTGCTGGTGAGGGCGATGAACAGGCCGTAGTTGATCATCTGGGAGCGTGCCGACACGACGCCGTACAGCTCCGCGGCGCTATGCACGAAAGCGACGCTGACTGCGGCTATCAGGACAGTCCACGTGATCCGAAGCAACATCGCCGAGAGCGCAATAGGGACCAGCAGGTACAGCAGGATCCCCAGTGAGTCGCTTCCGCCCACCCAGGGGAGCGCCAGGAAACAGATGTGAAACCAGCAGAACGCAACCGTAACAGCAGTGGCCGACCGCACGTGGCCCGCGGCGTTGAGCGCGAATCCGCCGGCCAGAGCGCCAAGGCCCAACGCGTACGCGAACCACTCGGTGGAAGAGATATGCCCGCCGTCAAGACGTACGCCAATGACGTAGGCCACAATGGACAGCCCACCAACCACGGCAAGCGAAGCGATCAGCCAGGATACCAGCCGTGCGTTCTCTTCCCGCACCGCATCCCGGCCGCCCCCCTCACCGCGCATCTCGAACAACGCGTCAACGGCCCGCTGCAGGCCCGTCTCAAGGAGCAGGGCCGGACGGTCGAATGGGCGGTGCAGACCGAACGGGCAGCGAAACTGTTCGAGAATGACAATCGTCCCGAGCGGGCCATGGAGCTCTACCGGGAAGTGCTCAAGCTGTCCCGCAACTC
>CAZJJT010000327.1:0-5619 GCA_964546395.1 uncultured Fibrobacterota bacterium | reverse complement strand
CTGCAACACTACCGAAATACACTTCATACCTTCCCCCCTCTCCATCGCTCAGGTGTCAGGCACGGGCCGTGCGAGCCCCACCCGTCGTCTGCCGCTCCTTCACGAACCCCTGCACCTCAACGATGCCGGTGCCCGACGCGTCATGGTAGAGCGGCCAGCGCGGCTGGACCACGAAGTCGACTGCCGCTTGCACCGCCGCGCTGCCGTTGAAATCGTAGCTGGTGAGGCCGTACACCTGGGCCGGGTAGCTGTCGTCAAAGCCGACCACCGCCTTGCGGCCGGGAACAGCCACCCCCATGTCCTCCAACTGGTTGAGACAGTGCAGGGCGACGATGTCGCTCGCGCCGACAACCGCGGTGATTTCGGTGTGCACGGCCAGATCGGCGACACGTTCGCGAATCACTTCCCCCACGCGAGCATCAAGTATCCACGTCCACACGTACTCGCTCATCGTGTCCTGCTTGTCAACCGACAGCACCTGCGCGATGCGCGCCTGGAGTTCATCGGCGGGGTCGAGCCGACTGCCGAGGACGGCGACCAGTTCGGCGACAGTCTTGCCCCTGCTGTCGTACGGCGCCACCTCGTCGGCGCCGCCAACCACCACATGCTCGACCGCTTGCGGCAGGTCGGCCGCAAGAAACGCCTGGCGCAGCCCGTCAAGCCTCATCCGCGACCACGCGTTCCCGGCGTACGGATCAACATATGCCACTCGCTGGTGTCCCTCGCACAGCAACAACTCCCCTATCCGTTTCCCCGCATCCGAGGAAAAACCGATGGGAAACACGCGCACGTTCGGCAACCGCTCCCATCCCCCGGCCTGAGCACACTCACCCCCTTCGTCCAGCACCGCCACTGGTCTGCGGTACCGTGCCAGCGCCCGTACATGCTCGACCGGCCCGAGCTGCCCCAGGCCGCGCGTGAACACCACGAACCCGAGGATATCCTCGAGGCGCCGCGAAGTGTAGGGGGGAGGCGTGAACGGCCCGGTCGGCACGAGTGCCTTGCCCACGTACGAGTAGAACACGGTTGCGGCGCGGAGACCAGCCCTGCTGCAGGCGTTCTCGAGCGTGAGAAGGTCGCTGAGGTGCCGCAGATCGGGCAGCGAAGTACCCCGGTGCTGCCCTGCCCGCATCACCACGACGGTCCCGCCGCCCCTGGTCGTCTTCGGCGACGGGACGCGGTACCGACGCCCCTCGCGCACAACAAGCGCGCGAGCGGACAACTGGTGAAGAGCCTTCGACAGCGTGGGCGGTGAGGCCGAGTACCGCGCAGCCAGTTCCTTGCGAAGCGGCAGCAGCGTACCGCGGCCGTAGACTCCCGACAACAGGTCGCGCTCGATTGTGCTGAACAAGCGCCGCCACGCCGGGCGCGACTCCGGTGGAGTCTGCTGTGCACCCGCCACCCCCGACACGAACAGCCCACTGCCACGGCGGGTCCTGACAAGTCCCCTGCGCACGAAGTCACGCACGGCAACCTGCATGGTGACATGCGACACGCCGGCCTGCCGACAGAGTTCGGCCACCGTGGGAAGCTTCGCCACCCCCTCGCTCCGGCACGCCCTCACGTGACTCTCGAGGGTTGACTCGGCTCGCACCAGTGCACTGCTACGACGATTCAGCATCTTCATACTTTCATAATATAGAACTCTCTTTATCTCAATACATCCCCGGTGCTCCGCCGGTATGGCTAGATTTGTATGGGCGGAAGACGCAACCGCCACTCTCAGCATCCGGAGGTCACCATGGTACTCTCGAACACCGCCGCATTCCGGTCCGGACTTCTCGCTCTCGGTGTGTGCGCATCGGCCGCCGCTGCGGCGATAGCGCCTGCCTGGATTCCCATAAGCCGCTGCTGGAGCGATGGCTGTATCTACATGTGGAACACATCCACCAAGCAAACGTACCGCATCTACCAGAAGCAGGCGTGGGACGGGCCGAATCCCGGGCACTGCGCATTCTCGCGCGATGGGCGTAGACTCGCATTTATCATCAAGGGAAGCGACGACGACGGGGTCTACGTTGTCAACAACGATGGCACCAACCTGCAGCGCATCTGCGCCACCAAGAGCAGCAGCACCGGCCAGGGGTTCTGCAATATCTGCTGGACCGACCGCGGTCTATTCTGGACCGAGAACACCCGCCAGGTGTACTGGGCCGACCCTGACACGAAAACGAGCCGCGCGCTTGGAACGATTGCGGCCAACACCACCGGCAACCACCTGCGCATGTCGCGTGACGGGTCGCGGGCCTACCTGCGCACCAACCACGATATCGGCGATCACGTGGGCGGTCTGCTGTTCGAGACCAACGCCGGGCTCACCGGGATTGTCAATGAGCGGGTGTTCGGTGACGGTGAATGGGACCACGGCTCGGTGATGCTCAACGACGGGAGCGCGGTGATCTGGGTGGTGTGGAACTGCGGCGCGTTCGGCAACCCGCCCGGCTGCGCCTACCACAAGCTGTTCGCCACACTCAACTTCGTCGACCCGTCACAGTACACGATTATCACGCCCAACGATGGTCATGCGACTGGCTGGGAGCTGGACGGGCCGGGGTGGGGGCCGTATACCACACCGACTTCCGACGCGCATATCCTGTACAACCGCTACGGCACGGACAGCAACGAGGGCCACCTGTTTTTCATCATGGATGTCAACACGCGCGAGACCGTTGAGGTCACTCCCACCCAGGTGGCATCGGGCGGCCCCATCAGCTCGTTCAACCCCGACTTCGATATCCTCGGCGAGTTCTGGTTCGGCGATCTGCCCAACCCCAATCCGACCACGCCCACGATCTCGCTCAGCGACAACACGCTGCTGTTCAGCGACCAATCCGTGCCCATCGCACCCGACACCGTGCAGGTCAGCAACACGGGCGGGGGAACACTGACGGCAGTGAGCGTGGCTGAGTCACCCGCCGCTTCCTGGCTCACGACAACGCTCCTCGGCAGCGGCAACGACCAGTCGATCCGCGTGGCCCCCTCAGCCAATGGACTCGCCTCGGGCACGTACGTCTGCACCCTGACGGTCAGTGGTGGTGGCGCAACCAACTCACGCACATGCGTTGTCACACTCAGCATTGGTGCGCAAGTGCTCGCACCCTCCGGCCTGTCCGCAGTGCACAACGCAGGCGCCATAGATCTCTCGTGGGTCGACAACGCCGATAACGAGACGGGCTTCGAGGTACAGCGCCGAGTCAGCGGGGGCGCATTTGCTGCCCTTGCGTCACCCGCCGCCAACGCGGTTTCGTACCGGGACGAGACCGCCGAACCGGGGACCGCCTATGAGTACCGCGTGCGGGCTACGGACGGCACGAACAACTCGCCGTGGTCAAACACGGCAACGGCCAGCGTCCCCCTTCCCCCTATCCTGGTCACGTCCCCCAGCGGGGGCGAGACCTACACCGTTGGCGACCAGATACATATCATGTGGCAGTCAGTGTCGGTCCAGACGATCATGATCGAGGTCACATTCGACGGCGAAGAGACCTGGCAGCAGATCACCAGCACCGGCGGGATCAGCCAGGGCAGTGCCGACTGGGGCGACTACCTGTGGACAGTACCGTCGATACCCGGCTCCTCTGCGCCAGGCATCATCCGTGTGGGAGAGTACCCGACGGGTTCCACTCCCGGATTCTCCGGTACGTTTACGGTGAACGCGTCAAGTGCTGTGACGTACAAGGCTGCGGCAGCACAACGGTGGGGCTGGACTGTCACCCAGCAAGGCAACGCTGTGCGAATCGTGGGCCCGTCGGGCGTGCTACCCGAAGTGCGCACGGTGCGCATCGTGGATATTACGGGCCGACAGGTGGCGCTGCTCACCCTTGATGCGGGCAACACGTGCGCGGTGTGGACTCCTCGGCAGGTGTCACCGCAGCCACTTTTCGCAACTGTACTTCAGCGGAATGACGCCGGCGAGTCCATCGTGCTCTGCAGGGATCTCTTCCAGCTCCAGTAGCTGGTCGGACCGCAACGATCTACTGCTACGCACACGTGCCGCATGGCGAATGGACTATGTTTCGGGGCAGACAGGAAAGGTACGCCGGTTTCGGAAACCAACACGGCAAGCGTAGCGGTCCAGACCGGAAAATCGCTGGCAGGAGGCAGCGGGAAGAAATACGGGAAGTGCTGCAGGAAATGACTGCGTCGAAATCGCGCTACGATCTCCACCTTCACAGCCACTGGAGCTACGACACTTCAGAGCCGCTGGAGAGCTTCTTCCGTGCGGCCTTCAATAGCGGCCTTTCCTGCATAGCCATCACCGACCACAACAACTGGGACTGCATCGGCGAAGCGACTGTTCTGGCAGACCGGTACCCATCGGTGCGCTTCGTCGCGGGCTCAGAACTGTACGTCACAACATCGACGCTGGCACCCGATTTCTGGCTGCACCTGCTCTGCTATAACCTGCCCGCAGAACCATCAGGTGGATTGAAAGCTATCAGGGATTGGTATCGCCACCACATGCGCCAGCTTGGCGACGGGCTCACAGCGGCCATTGCCCAGGTCCTGTCCGTTTCTTCAGAGCAGGCGCAACGGGCCGCCCGGGCATGCAGGCCGGAAAACGTCGTTGAAACGCAGGGCGTCACCGGGGTCGGGATGCCACCACTGAGGCACGGACTGAACGCAGCGGGAATTGACTGTTCTGAGAACCAGCGCAGAGAGGTGCTTCGGGCGATGTGGAAGACCGTGTCTCCGGTCATTCCAACAGCCAAAGAACTGGTACCGAGACTGAAATCGTCAGGAGTGCTTACCGTCCTGGCCCATCCGCATTTTCTCCCGCATGGTAACGAAACCGAAACGCTTGGTGCCCTGGCAGATGAACTGCAGCTGGACGGCATAGAGTGCGCCCATCCGGAAGTTCCTCCGGAACTGGGTCGGAAGCTGCAGCGATACTGCGCGGAGAACCGGCTTTTCATGACCGCCGGCAGCGACAGCCATTCCTGCGGTTCATTGGGAGATCATGAAGGGCAGGAGGAGTGGCTTGCTCCGTTCCTGGAAAGAATCACGGTGACATAGCTGCCGGTACTGGAATGCCCATGAAATCCTGCGCCGCGTCATGGCGTCTGCAGAACCCCGGACAATCGTCGACTTCCTCCTGACAGGGAACCAGACCCCCAGAAGTACGCTCGGCAGGCGTCCCGCTGACCAAATCCGACAGACGACTTCTCGTTCGCCGCGGCATGCCGATCAAGGGTCGACTCGCTGAGGTCATCTCCATTGTGTTGCCGCAGACCATCCTCGCATCGAACCGCCACACAGGAGAGGAGAAATGGGCCAACAGCACCACTTCCAGGACGTGCGGGCGATCTGTCGGCCCTGGCCGACATCGCCGAAGAGCTGCAAACCCTGGCTGACTTCTACCCGAAGCACATCGAGAAGGGAGACAAGGTATTCTTCCCCGCATCTCGGGTCTACTTCACGGATGAAGAAGACCAGGCGATGCTGGCTGAGTTCTGGGAATTCGACCGCAAGCTGATCTACGAGAAGTACAAGGCTCTGGTCGAGTCGCTCGGAGGATGAAGAATTCCGAACAGGCGCTTCGACCATGCCGCGTGCAGCTGCGTGGTTCCCTGCCTGACCGCTACTGGTGGAGAGCTGCCATGTGGGCCGGGACATCCG
>CAZJJT010000326.1:0-5632 GCA_964546395.1 uncultured Fibrobacterota bacterium | reverse complement strand
AACCCGCCACCGATCCAGAACGAGCGTAGACCCAAGACGCCGGGCACGACGCTTTCCGCCGATATCCTTGCAGCCCTGCGCGCCCAGACACTCCTGTACAACGAGCGAGTACGCCTTGCCGCCGAACGCTACTTGACTGCCGGCCAGGTTGACCAGCTCAAGCAGGCTTACGAAGCATACTGGCTGGACCGCAACAGCAAGTTGCGTGACGATGTCTACTACCGGAGCCTGATCGCGCTTGCGCTGGCGCAGCGGGACAGCAACGCCTCCGAGACTGCCCGTCTTGCCGAGGAGAACGGTGTGTTCCTCGACATCCTGTCCCTGGCCGCCGAAGAGCTGCTGCTGGGGATGTTGACCCAGCAGCAGAAGGGCGACTTCATGGCGAGCTTCGCCTGGACTGGCGCCAACCGCACGTACGCACCCGTGCTGGGGAGTGTGCAGGTCTCGCTCGTGGACAGCCTGCAGGAGTTGTCGGTTGCCCGTGACATGTACTTCAGGGTGTGGGACGACCCGGACTTGATGGATCAGCTCAAGGGCGAGGGCTTCTCGGCGGCGGTCTGGCAGATTGCCGATGACAGGTTCGAACAGCGTTGGGCGGACTACACAGGCATCACGCAGGCATCTCGCCCCACGACGACTCCGCTGGCACAGGCAGGCCTTGTGCGGACATCTGCTGAGGGGATCGTGTGCCGCCCGGCCCACGCCGGGCAGCCGTTTTCCGCCGTAGTACTGGCGCCCAGCGGCAGAGCGATTGCCACGCTGTCCGGCACGAACCCGGTTCACTACTCCTGGGGGCTTGAAACTGCAGGAGGCGTCTACGTTGTGCAGTACCGCTCGGGCGGTACACGCGCTACGGTGCGCTGCACCCGCGTGCCGTAGGGGCACCGAGATATCACAGACGGTGAGGCGGAGCACCTGGCGCAGCCCCCATACAGGTCCGCTGCTGCGTCTTCCGATTTCCCACATGCCCATATTTCCCGGCATGAACATCCTGTATGGTGCAAAAAGTCATCCGCTCGCTTTGCCGCCTGGTTGTTCACATGCTGGGGGCATGTCCCAGATGTGCAACGCATCTTCTGAATCGCTACTACATCAGGCGCAAAGCCGCCTGATCCCTGGAATGTCACTTCGAGGGTGACGAAGGGCTCCTGGCTGGGTTGCAGCGGAGCGGTACACGGCAGTGCGTTTGCGCTGCGGCGCGTGCTGTGAAGTGCCTCAGCCGTCTTGCTCACGGCACCGTCGTGGGCACCGGAGTGGATTGGTGGGGGAGGAACGCTTGGTTACCTGAGTTGCCCCGACAAATGCAGGCGGAAAGGCGTGGTGGGGGATGACGAGAGTGAGCCCCTGTCGATGAATCGGACCGGGGCACGCATGCGGTTGCCCACTGTCCCCGCCGAGGGAATGTCGCCTATCATGAGATGCGCTGCCATGTAGCCCATCTCCCCGTAGCCGAGATCAATGGCCGAAACCGGCAGGGGGTGCAGGTTGTTTCCGTTCCCATAGACCAGCAATGACACGTGGCTGGGAACATGAATCCCATGCGCACACAGCCAGTAGTACGTGGCAATCGCCGACCATTCGTTGGCCACTATGAGCACGGTTGGCGAGTAGGCTGTCAGCAGCGGGCCCAGGAGGGGAGTCAGGTAGACGATCCCCATGTCGTAGTCCGAGAGGATCTTGTTTGTCCACAGGTCGGGATGCTGGGTTTGCAGGTCCGGCCGGCTCAATAGTTCAGGCGATCGTTCAAGCAAGCGCTCGAAGATCCGCTTCACAACCGGTGTTCCGTGCATGCGCAGCCGCCTGATAGTCTCGGCCGGGACTTCTCCGTCGTCACGCTCTTCCCAGAAAGGCTGTGTCTCCCTGTACACCTCAACCCTGAGGGTGTTCGGCGATAGCTTTCGTCGGAGGCAGTCGATGCGCTCCGCAAGACGGGGAGTCGTGTTGCGGGTCTGCACCGCGCCGGCCACACGGTGACCGGACTTTCCAAGGACCTCTGCCACCAAGGCTGCTGCCGAATCCTCATCGACGAAGCATCCATGCAGGTTGCGCATCCGAAATGCCATCTGCTCCGGTTGCCAGAACCCTGTCCACACGACCGGAACCGAAGCATCACACAGCAAGCGCGCCCACGTGCGTGGCTCCCCGGTATCTTCCCATGTGCACGGGACGAGTATTCCCCGCAAACGATCTCCCAGCCGGCGTATGAGCCGGCGTGCCGCATCCTTGCCCTGCACCATAGCGCCGGAGAGGTGTGACGAATCCACCCTTTGCGTGAGAACCGGCAGGGGGAGCAGCCCTGCTGCACCGATTGCCTTGTTGAACTCGTATGCAAACCCCTGCACCTCAGGAATCTGGCTGACATTGCGCCAGTCGTTCTCAGAAGGGGTTACAATCAGGACTACCGGACGCTCACGGTTGGGGCCCACATGGATTCGCGGCGCAGCCGGCCCCACAACCCATCGGCGGCCGACGCGGTGTGCAAGCTCCTCGCGACACAGTCGGTCGTAGACCGCGCGCACGCTTCGTGCGGTCAAGCCACGGTCGATAGTGAAGTAGCTCAGTTTGGGAAGCACATCGCCGACCCGCACGACGCCTTGCCGGATCTGGCCGACAAGCTCGTCGTGGAGCTTTCGGCGGGCCGACGGCTCGATGGTGGTGGCTGCTGAGAGGGTTGGGCCCGACGTGAACCGTGTGCCGCCCCGCCCGCGGGATACAACCAGCCCCTCGGATCGCAGGTGCGCCACTGCCCTCGAAACGGTACTCAGCGAGACGCCCATCTCGCGGGCAAGCTGACGCAGGTCAGGGAGTTCCTCACCTGTCCCGCGGTCAAACGCACGTATGCCTTCCTGCACGTCGCCAACTAGTGACATCGCAGACCTTGTTGAGCCAGAGGCAGAACACTCCGGCACCTGAGTGGTATGAATGGTAAATACGTTATGACAACGCAAGGTATGGGCAAGGAAGCACGTGATGGGCTAACGTACTGGCAGTGAAGAGGGGTTTGGACTCTGCGAAGAGAGGAGACACACATGCTACGCCAACTGACCCGATCTGCACTTGCGGTACTTGTCTGTGTGATTGCGCTCCGTGGGCAGGGGATGCGAATCGCGCCGAATGGACGGTACTTCGTTGACGCGGACGGCAAACCATTGACCTGGATTGGCGGCACGGCATGGAATGCTGTAAACAAACTGACAGTGGCGGAGTTCGCGACATACCTTGCTGCTCGAAAGCGGCAGCAATTCACGGCGGTTGCACTCCCAGCCCACTACCGGGAAATGCCCAACGTATTCGGCCAGACCCCGTTCACCGATGGCGACTTCTCACATGTCAACGAGCCCTACTGGCAACACTTCGATGCCCTGCTGGACACGGCGTTACAGGAGGGCTTCACGGTCATCTTGATGCCGGGATGGGAATTTCGATTTGGTTCGAATCCCCACGGATACGGCATGTTCCTGGGGCAGCGCTACAGGGACCGCGACAAGATCCTGTGGATGTACGGCGGAGACGTTGCGGTAGACAACTACGTGGCCAGCCAGATGACATCAGGTCTGCGAGACGCCGGCGACACCCACGAGGTAACGTTCCATCCCGGGGGCGGAGGCGGGCCGGGGAATACGTCAACCACTATAGCTGCGAACGGCGGGGAGTGGTTGTCGGCGCACGCCACTCAGGTGTGGTGTTTCTACGAGTATATCCCTGACGCCGTGGGGCTGCTGTACCAACAGAGCCCCTCACGACCAGTACTCATGGTTGAAGCCGGTTATGAGGCTGGTTGTTCGGATCGAGGCTATGAATACGTGGGGCCGTTGCAGATCAGGCGCGGCGTGATGTGGAGTTTCATGTCCGGCGCCTGCTGCTACATCTACGGGTACTACAACCCAACCGGAGCCAAGATGTGCTCCTTTGATGGCGACTGGCAAAGCGCGCTCAACGCGCCCGGCGCAGAGGGCATTGCGACGGTACGGTCATTACTCGAAGAGGGCGAGTGGTGGAAATGGATACCTGATAACGACCAGATCACGAGTGGGCGGGGGAGCGGCACGCACGTGAAGACGGCTGCGTATTCGGACTCGGGTGACCGGATAGTAGTCTACTTCGCAGACAACACACCGGCCCAGGTGTCGCTCTCGCGTCTGGGGGCCGACCCGACTTCCGCGGCCTGGTACAGCCCTGCCACAGGCGAGGAGCGCCTGATCACGCCCCCTGAAAGAAGCGCTAGTCCGGTGACATTCGACCCGCCTTTCGACGAAGATGCGTTGCTCGTGCTCTCCACCCAGGGAACCGTCCGGGCCACCTTGCATGCACCACACCCGGCGCGCGGCCCAGCACACGCGAAGTCGCCCACGCCGCTCTTCGATATCACTGGGAGACGTGTGGCAACCACGGGCCTCCGAGGCCATACAGCCCCACGCGTGCTCATAGGCGTGGGTAGCGGGTCTGGGCGGCACATCACATCCTTCGTGAATCCGAACAGCTTCTGACGGACCAAAGCGCCATGAATGGGGACATGATGGCATTCAACGGGCTCCACATGAGCCTGGGGACTATCTCCAGGCTCTCCAACGCCGTGAGTCGCTCGATCTCGGCCGAGAATGTCTGCGGCGAGAAGGGCAAGGGGGGGATGGCGGACCTCACTGACAAACCACAGGCCGATGTCGCGCGGATAGGTCAGACCTGGGATGGACCCAACCCATGCGCTCGTGGCCTTGGCCGGAAGTGGAAGGTTCGCCCCAGCATCACACTGGCCGAACACTCGACCACGACACTCATGGACGTGAGTGGCCCCGGGTGCATACAACACATCTGGATGACATTTGACTGGAAGAAAGCCTGGAACATCGTGGTACGGATGTACTGGGACGGAGAGCAAGAACCCAGTGTCGAAGTTCCACTCACGTACCTGTTCTGTAACGCCTATGATCCGGCGGCCGATATCGTGTCTCTACCTGTCAACGTGAACCCGACCAACGGGTGTAACGTCTTCTTTCCCATGCCGTTCCGTAGGCACGCACGCATAACGGTCGAGAACCTTGCTGCAGAACGGTTTCACAGTTACTTCTACACGATCAATTACGTGCTTACCGACGTCGCGGATGATGAAGCGTACTTCCATGCGCAGTACCGCCGCACGAATCCCGTCAGATACCTTGACGACTACACGCTCGTCGACGGCATCCGCGGGGCGGGTCACTATGTAGGCACGTACATGGCCTGGCAGCAGAACAACTCCAAATGGTGGGGTGAGGGCGAGATCAAGATGTTCCTCGACGGTGATGGTGAGTACCCGACCATATGTGGCACCGGGACAGAGGACTACTTTGGCGGCGCATGGGCGTTCGGCCGCAACTACACTGCGCCATTTATGGGCTATCCCTCTGGGCGCTGCGACTGCACGGCGGGAAACCGGCACAGTCTTTACCGGTTCCACGTCATGGACCCTGTTCGCTTCCACGCGGATCTGAGAGTCACGATGCAGGCGATCGGTTGGCGGGAAGGCAGCCGGTACCTGCCTCTGCAGGATGACATCTCGTCGGTGGTGTACTGGTACCAGGCCGATCCGCACAACTCATTCCCGACACTTCCAACGCGCGATGCAATCGAGATCATCTGACGCGGCTTACCGGTC
>CAZJJT010000325.1:0-5638 GCA_964546395.1 uncultured Fibrobacterota bacterium | reverse complement strand
GGGGAGTCCGAACGCAACAGTCCCCCGCGGGTGGGGGGCAACGGTACCACGCTGACCACTGTGCCCGCACCCCCCTGCCCGGCGAAGCACCCAAGGCACGGCATGTCACTCTACCGCGAACACCGTCTTCTTCCCCACGAACGACGGATCGACGGGCTGGCAGTTCCCAACCGAGATCTCAAACTTCCCCGCTTCCACAAACGCGTTGCCCTCGTCGTCGTATGCCGCCAGGCTCTCGGGTCCGAGCGTGAATGTCACCGTCTTCGTCTCGCGCGGCCGCAGCGAGACACGCGCGACGCCCTCCAGGTGCAGACGCGGTACCGGTACGCTACTCTCGACGTCACGTACGTACACCTGCACGACTTCCTCACCAGCGACGTTCCCCGCGTTGGTAACATCGACATTGAGGGTCACGCTGTCACGCGCTCCCATTACCTTGTGGTTGAGTTTCGGCGCCCCATACCGGAACGTGGTATACGAAAGCCCGAAACCGAAGCGGAACAGCGGCTCCTGCTCCATGAATCGGTACGTGCGCCCGTTCATGGCGTAGCTCTCGAACGGCGGCAACTGTGACACGTCCTTGACAATGGTCACCGGCAGCCGTCCCGCCGGGTTCACCTTCCCAAACAGCACGTCCGCCACTGCGTTGCCGCCCTCTTCACCGGGGTACCACACGTACAGCAGTGCATCGGCCAACTCCGCCACTTCCGGCATCGACACCGCGCACCCCGCGGTAAGCACCACTACCAGCGGTTTGCCCGCGCTCTTCAACTTGCGCAGGAACTCAACCTGGCAGACGGGCAGGCTGACGTTGTCACGGTCCCCGAGGCTCACGGACGCGATCGCGTCGCCCTCTTCCCCTTCCATCAAGGGCGAAATACCCATCACAGCAACGGTCACGTCCGAGTCGCGTGCGTTGCCCGTGGTCCAGTCGATCGGGTTGTCGTTGGGGCGGTCGAACATGGCGCCGATTTTGTACTCCACGGTCGTACCTTCACCACACGCCGCCGTAATCCCTTCGAGCACCGTCACCATCATGCCGCTCGACCCGTAGTAATTGCCCATCAGCACATCAACGTTCGCCGCGGCCGGACCGGTTACAAAGATGCTCTTCAGCGAACACCTGAGTGGCAGCAGGCCCTTGCTGTTCTTCAGCAGCACGATCGACTTTGCCGCGGCCTCACGCGCGAGTTTCCGGTGCTTCGCGCAGTTGATCACGCTCTGCCGGATCGATGCGAACGGCACCGCCTTCGGCGGGTCGAACATGCCGAGCCGGATACGGGTGCGCAGCAGACGCGCGAGCGCCCGGTCGATGTCAGCTTCGCAGATCAGTCCCTGCTCGAGCGCTTCGGGAAGGTGCGCGAAGGCGGAGCCGCACTCCAGGTCGCAGCCCTGCGTGAGTGCAAGTGCCGCGGCCTGCGCCGGGGTCTGCGCCAGTCCGTGTCCCTGGTAGATATCGTTCAGGGCCCAGCAATCCGACACTACGTGCCCCCCGAACCCCCAGCGTTTTCTCAGGACCTCGTCGAGGAGCGTCCGACTCGCACAGCAGGCTTCACCGTTGGTCCGGTTGTACGCACCCATCACGCTCTCCACCCCCGCTTCCACCAGCATGCCGAACGCCCGAAGGTAGGTCTCGAACAGGTCGCGCCGGTTCACCGTAGCATCGAAACAGTGCCGTGCTTTCTCGGGGCCGCTGTGCACCGCATAGTGCTTGGCACAGGCCGCGGTCTTGAGGTACTTCGGATGCGTCCCCTGCATCCCTTTCACGAACGCAGAACCGAGAGTACCAGTCAGAAACGGGTCTTCGCCCCATGTCTCCTGGCCGCGGCCCCAGCGCGGGTCACGGAAGATGTTGACATTGGGCGACCAGAACGTGAGTCCGCGGCACTGCCCCCGGTTGCCTGCCGCGACCGCGGCGTGGTGCTTGGCCCTGCCTTCATCGCTGATCACCGACGCCACGCGCCGCACCAGCTTCGGGTCGAAGCTCGCCGCCAGCCCGATTGCCTGCGGGAACACCGTTGCCCGCCCGGCGCGTGCCACCCCATGGAGCGCTTCGCTCCACCAGTTGTACTCGGGTATGCCCAGGCGTTTGTTGCCTGCCGCGCGGAACATCATCTGCGCAACCTTCTCCTGAACGCTCATGCGCTTCAGCGTGTCGGCTATTCGCTCTTCGGTGGCGGCCTTGTGGTCGTGGAGTTTCAGCGTAGCTCGCGTGCTCATTCTGCGTCTGCCTATGTCCGTTGATGGTGTAGTGTTCTGCACAGCGTTTCCCAGACCCTCTCCAGGTCCTCCTCTGCCATTCCCGTTCCCGATGGAAGGCACAGGCCGTGCGTGAACAAGTCCTCGGAGATACCGTTGGTGTACGCCAGGCACCCGGCGAACACCGGCTGCAGGTGCATGGGCTTCCAGAACGGACGAGACTCGATGTTGTCCTGTTCGAGTGCCAGCCTGAGATCCTCACGTGACACCCCGCAGCGCTTCGGGTCAACCGTAATGCACGTGAGCCACCGGTTGGCACGGGCCCACGAGGGCTCCGGCATGAATCCGATACCGTCAACCGGCGCCAGCCGGACCCGGTACCACTCGCATATCTCCCGCCGCCGCGCCACACGCTGTTCTATCGTCTCCAGCTGCGCGCGACCGATTGCCGCCACGATGTTGCTCATGCGGTAGTTGTACCCGGTAACACTGTGCTGGTAGTGCGGGGCCGCATCGCGCGCCTGGGTGGCGAGGAACCGCGCACGCGCGACCTGCACCGCGTCCGCCCCCAGCAGCATCCCGCCGCCCGAACTGGTGATTATCTTGTTGCCGTTGAACGACAGGACTCCCAGCGATGCCATCGTCCCGGTATGCGCTTCCTTGTACAGCGCACCCAGCGACTCCGCCGCATCTTCGATCAGCACCACGCCGTGCCGCTGGCACACAACGGCAATCGGGTCCATGTCTGCCGGACTCCCGTAGAGGTGCACCACGATGCATGCCCTGGGGGTGGCGCCGGCCGCGCGCCGCTCCCGCAGAGCGTTCTCGAGCAACCCCGGGTCCATGTTCCACGTGTCGCGCGTGCTGTCGACAAACACGGGCGTGGCGCCGCAGTACTGGATCGGAAACGCCGATCCAGCAAAAGTGAATGTCGAGCAGACCACTTCATCACCCGGCCCGACTCCGGCAAGCAGCAGCGCGAGATGAAGAGCCGCGGTCCCGGAACTCAGTGCCACGGCGTTGGCCGCACCCGTGTAGGCGCACATCTGCGCTTCAAACGCATCGATGTCCGGCCCCACCGGCGCGATCCAGTTGGACTCGAATGCGCGGCGAACCATCTCGATCTCGCCGCCAGAGAGGTACGGGGGTGAGAGGTAGAGACGAGGTCGAATCGTTGAGCCGTTGGGACGTCGAGTCGGGACTGACATGGTTGTCCGATCTGTGCCCAGCATGCGTGAGGCTGGCAGGTGCGAAGAGCGTTCAGTACGTCGACCCATCAACTCAACGGCTCACCGTCCGAACAGCGTTCGCAATATATAACCCACGTCCCGCCAGAACCCCCACTTCTCCAGGTACTCCTGGTTCAGCCGCACCTTCTCCGGCCAGATCACTTCATCGTTGTACTTCTGCGGGTCGGGGGCTTCTGCCAGCAGGGCCTCTTCGTTGCGGAATGCCAGTGTCGCAGGCCCCGTAACTCCCGGGCGAAGCTCAAGGATGTGCCGTGCCTCACCGCTCAGCCGGTCGGCGTACCCCGGCACGTCGGGCCGCGGCCCCACCAGGCTCATCTCGCCCACCAGCACGTTCCACAATTGCGGCAATTCGTCGAGCTTGAGCTTGCGCAGGACTCGGCCCAGTGGCGTGACCCGGGTGTCTCCCGCAGCGGTTACCGTGCCGCCCGTCCCGCCCGTCGCGTACATCGTCCGGAATTTCACACAGACGAACGGCTTCCCCTGCCGCCCAATCCGTCGCTGACGGAACAGCGCGGGGCCCGATGAGGTGAGGCGGATGAGCGCCGCAACGAGCCCCAGCAACGGCAACAGCGCAACCAGACCGGCAGCGGCGCAGGCAAGATCGGAGGACCGTTTGACAAGCCGCTGTGCGCGGGTCATGCGCCGACCGCCGTGTGCCGCCTGAGCACGTCGAGCTTGCGCTGCAGCACTTCGCAACTGGCAAGCGAGAACGAGCGGGCCATGGCGGCCAGTTCCTCGCGTGAGGTCCCCCGCAGAAGCGCCAGGGCGCGCGGCAGGGTGACACTGTGCCAGAGATGGCCCATCTCCCGTCCGAAATCATCCAGGGGCGTACCCTCCAGCTCCGGGAGCGCTTCGAGCAGATCCGCAACGAACTCCCCCCGACACCGGCGGAACTCCTCCTGGAGCCCGCGCACCGGCCGGCTCTCGACGAAGCCACGCCACGGAGTCGTGGCCCGGGGACACACCAGTCCCATCGGCCCGATATCCTTGTACGACCACATGCACCAACTGAACCCCAGCTCCTCGAATATCCCGACCGTGTCATCAAGAATCGATAGTGCCGCATCGATGTTCGCGGCACGGTTGCCCAATCCGAACTCGCCCACCAGTACCGGCCGCTCGATCCGCGCGCAATCGTGGTACGTGCTGAACGCCCGCGCCAGCTCGCGCCGTCCGTACCGCACCCCGTCTACTTCGCCCGGGTACTCCTGCATCGTCCCGAACGGCGGGTGGTGCACCGCGTAGAAATGGGGGGAGTAGACCACGCGCGGGTCGGAGAACAGTGCGGTATCCAGAGACGAGACGTCCTTGGCCCAGGAATTCGCCTCCACCGCGATCACATGTGAGGAGTCTTCCGAACGGATTGCCGCAAGTATCTCAGCGAAGAACCGGTTGAGCTGCGCGTTGTCGGGACACACGGGTTCGCCAAGGATATCATAGCCCAGCACGAGCGGCTCGTCACGGTAGCGTGCGGCAATGCCGCGCCAGAGCTCTATCGTGCGGGTCTGGAAACCGCGGTGACGCCACAGCAGTGTCTCGCCGAACGCGCTCTCGGAATTCCAGTCGCGCGCCTGGCACCCCGCAGCTGCGTGGAGGTCGAGCAGCACCCGAATGCCGTGCGGGCGGCAGAGCTCGAGCAGCCGGTCGACAAACACGAACCCCTCCTCGCGCAGCACCCCCGGCGAGTCATCGCGTTCGAAAAAGCGGTAGGTGAACGGGAGTCGCACGACGTTGAACCCGTTGCGGGCGAGTAACGCCGCATCCTCCGCGGTGAAGAACTCCTGCATGTAGGTCCCGAAGAACGCCTCGGCCGATTCGTATCCCAACTCCCGCTGGAATCCCTCGCGGATCTGGTAGTCAGTCCACGGAAGGCCGAACATGAAATGCTCGAGCAGCATCCAGTTGCCGAGATTGACACCGCGGAACCGGACCGGACGGCCGTCGCAGGTGAAGCTGGTACCGTGAACATCGACGAACGAGGTGGACATGGCCGTGAAAATAGCTTTGCCCTGTCGCCCGCGATAACACATTTTCCCAGCATGTCTGGAAGCACGTTCACAGTGCTGGTGATTGACGACGACCATGCGGTGCGGGAGGTGATAGCCGAACACCTCCGGGCCGAACGCCACACGGTGCTCACGGCGCGCAACGGCGAGCAGGCCCTCGAACTCATCGCGCGCAATCATGTC
>CAZJJT010000324.1:0-5645 GCA_964546395.1 uncultured Fibrobacterota bacterium | reverse complement strand
CCGCCAACGCCTTCATGCGTGCCAACTGCAGCTGCCTCTTGACCATGCTGACAGCCGAGTTGAGGCGCATATTACGCACGAACTGGACCGAACTCGGGATGGCCAAAGCAGCGAAGATCGTAATCATCAGTACGACGACCATCGCTTCGAGAAATGTCACACCCGCTTCACGTCGGCGGAGCCACAGCATCGGCAGGTCTCCTCGCGCGCCCTGCTGGCCTTGCCCCTCGGCACCCGACCGCACCGCGCTTGGAACAGAACTATGGGACAACAGCCACAGGTTGCGAATTCGCGACCATACTACGGGATGTGGACTCTCCCCGCTGCATCTCATTATACCACCAGACCTGCTCCCCTGCAAGCAGGAACTGGTGCCCCGCGTTCTTCACACCTCAAGGCCCGACAGCCCCGGCTCTCCTGACATTTCCCTGCGCCCGCAACCGTCCGGCGACGGCAGAACGTGTCGCGGTCGACGCAGAATCATGCACCACCGCCTCCCACGCCAGACAGGCGCCGCTATCCGCACTGCACCCAAGGCGGCCCACCAACTGCCTGCGCAGCCGCACTGCCCCCACCGAACCCTCCCGGTACGCGGTACCATCGAACGCGTAGGTACTGTCTTCTCCCACCGTGACACGGTAGGCAACACAGTACTCACCGACCTTCACCGTGTCAGAAATCGCCACTGCCAGCGAAGAACGCTCTCCCCCTGCGCTGACAATTGCCTGCCCCAACTGAGTTACCACCGCGTCGACCGCGTAGAATGCCTTCAGGTACTCCTTGTGGGTACGTATGGTCCGCGCGCTCAGCCAGTTGTTGGTCAGAACCCCTGCCAACAGCAACCCCACCGCAAGCAGCATCACAGCGCACAGCACAATCACTGAGCCCTGCTCGCCCACCTTCCGCGGTTCGCCCCCTGCTGCTACCCTCACTTCGCCGTATCCCCTGCTGCATCGACCACTGCCGCCCTGTTGGGGAAATCACGTGCCAGACATGCCGTCACCGCCAGCGTCTCAGGCTTGTCGGATCCGTAGAACGCCCGGAGCGTGACTTCCCTCACTCCGGTCGTGTCGACTCCCAACGGGTCCGCAACGGTGTTCACCTCCCACTCCAGTACTACACCACTCTCCACGTCCTCTTCACGCCCCCCCACAAGCTTCGCCTGGAAACTGTCCGGGGCACCCGCGGCGGTTCTGCGCATCAGTTCGATCTTCTGCTCAATCAGGCGGCCCGCAACCAGCGTAGCATTCGAGCGAAGCATCGCGGTCCGTGCGTTGCACTGGAATACCCCCACCACAGCAAGCACCAGCACGATCAGGGTCATAGTGATGGCCCATTCCAGCAACGCGAACCCCGCTGCCCCGACCGCGCGAGTGGTACCCGTATCCATGGCTCAGACGCTTCCCCCCAGTATCCGCCGTCTCCTATATTACCGTTCTTGCTCCTGCCGGGTCAAGGATACCGTAGAACCCTACTGACACGGGAACCGTGACAACTCTCCACTCCCTTCGTACACCCCTCGACCACGTCAGCGCACCTGTCTGGGCCCTGGCGTCGCTGTTCGGCGCCACGTGGCGGTATGGAACAGCGGGCAGAGGACAGAGCTCAGAGCTCAGAGCGCCACACGGCAGCGGGCCCGCTGTGTACTGTTTCTGGCACGAGTACCTCCTGCCCGGCTTTCACTTCCTCCGTGCCCTGCGGCCCGTCGCAATGGTGTCGCCGTCGCGGGACGGGACCCGGCTCGCCGCAGTGCTCGAACGCTGGGGATACCGGCTTGCCCGAGGCTCATCGTCGCGTGATGGCGCCTCGGCGTTGCAGGAGTGCGTAGAGGCGTTACGGAAGGGCGACCCGGTGACTATCACGCCGGATGGGCCCACGGGACCGCGCCGCAAGGCCAAGCCGGGAGTGGTGCGTATCGCACTCGAGGCGGGCGTGCCGGTTGTCGCCCTCGGCATGCACGTGTCGCCCGCACTGCGGGTCAACTCCTGGGACCGATTCGTGGTCTTGCCACCTTTCGCGTCTGTCACGATACATGCCACGGTCGTTGCTGTCCCCGATGACACTGGCGAAGCAACGCGCGTCCGGATGCTCACATCGGTGGAGGACGCGCTGAACGCATGAGCCTGTCCCCTTTCGTATGGCCACCCGACACCCGGGTGATGATACCCGCCTACCGCGCGGAGCAACCGTTGCGCCGTCTGCTGCCCGAACTGCTGTCGGTGGTCGCCGCAAAGCGGGTGTTCGTGGTGGATGACGGGTCGCAGGACGGCACGGCCGCGCTGTGTGCGGGCTTGGGCGTGGAGTGTATCGCGCATGTGAGCAATCGCGGCAAGGGCGCGGCCCTTCGGACCGGATTCGACGCGCTCGACCCGGTTCGCACGCGGTGGGTGGTAAGCATGGACGCGGACGGTCAGCACTCCCCGGAGGACCTTCCCACACTGGTTGCCGCGGCCCGTGAGGGGCCATTTCCATGCTTATGGATCGGTCGTCGCAAACGCACGCCGGGGGTGATGCCGCTGGCACGGGTGCTCTCCAACGCCATGACCTCCTGGGGGCTCTCACTGCTCAGCGGCCGGTCTGTCGAGGACAGTCAATGCGGCTACCGTGTCTACCCGCTGCAGGCGGTACAGTCGCTCCCCCTGCGCTTCGAGCGATTCGAGCTGGAGTCGGAAGTGATTCTCCGGCTGGCACACGCAGGGTGCCCAGTGAAATCCGTGCCAATCCGTACAGTATATTCGGGCGCCCCGAGCCATATCTCGCATCTGGCAGACACGCTCCGGTGGATACGCGCGGTGCTGAGCGTATGGTGGGAGTTGAGAATCCGGTGAGCTGTCGAATCGCTGGGCCAGGGAATGCATGGTACTCAAGCCAGAGATAGCCTGCGAACGGCTGGTGAAACAGCTGCGTGCCAAGGGGATCACCGACGAGCGGGTGCTCGAGGCATTCCGCAAGGTGCCCCGCCATCGGTTCCTCGATGCCGCGATGAGCGGGCAAGCCTACGAGGACAACGCGCTGCCAATCGGCTGCGGTCAGACGATATCGCAGCCGTACGTGGTTGCGCTCATGACCCAGGCACTGGAACTGGGTACCGACGACAAGATCCTCGAGATCGGGACTGGTTCGGGGTTCCAGGCGGCAGTACTGGCGCAGTTCTCGCGCAGGGTCTACACGGTTGAGCGCCACCGCGAACTGGGGGACCGGGCCCGCACGCTGCTGCGTTCGCTGGGCTACGAAAACGTGGTGTTCAAGGTGGGTGACGGGACCCGGGGGTGGCCGCAGCATGCGCCGTTCGACCGGATTATCGTGACCGCGGGCGCTCCCGATGTCCCCACGACGTTCGTGTCGCAGCTTGCCGACGGCGGGACCATGGTGATTCCCCGCGGGGACCGGGGTACACAGGTCCTGGAGATCTACCGAAAACGCGATGGTGGGGTGACGGTGAGCAGCATGGGAGGCGTCGTGTTCGTGCCGCTTGTGGGCGAACATGGCTGGGAGAGATAGGTGAAGAGTGCGTTGGCATGGGGGGGGAAGTGTCCCCCTCGCACCAAGCGGTTCTGACACGCGCGGAGGACCATGACTGCGATACTGACGGGGCTTGTCGACTGGTACATGGGCAACATCAACTATGTCACCGTCGCTCTACTCATGGCAGTGGAAAGCTCATTCGTTCCGTTCCCCTCCGAGATTGTCATCCCGCCTGCGGCGTGGAAAGCGGCACAGGGCGAGTTGAGCGTGGTACTCGTGGTGATATCGGCCACACTCGGGGCGATCGCAGGAGCCCTGATCAACTACTGTCTTGCGCTGTATCTTGGCCGTCCCGTGCTCTACCGGCTGGCCGACACCCGCCTTGCGCACATGCTCCTGGTCAACCGTGAGGGACTCGAGAAGGCCGAGGCCTACTTCAACCGTCATGGAAAGTCGTCCACGTTTGTCGGCAGGCTGGTTCCCGCCGTCCGTCAGCTGATCTCGATTCCTGCCGGGCTGTCACGGATGCCGCTGACGCCGTTTCTCGCGTACACGATACTCGGCGCGGGCGCCTGGAACGTGGTACTGGCGGTCCTGGGCTACTCGCTCTACTCCCAGAAGGAGCGTCTGGAGCAGTACTACCACCTCTTCAGCTATGCCGCGCTGGGTTTGGGCATGCTCTTTGGCGCCTACCTGCTCTACCAGGGCCTCCGCAAGTCGCGGCATCAGTCCCAGCCATAGGACTGCGCGGGAGGCGCAGCCACCGTACGGGGCGTTGCGGGGCGGCAGATGCCGCCCTGCAGGGGGGGCAGCGCAAGACAGCACACGCGCGGAGGTGCGTGGCGCCCGAACCGGGCTTCACGCGCCTCCAGTGCTGGCTGGAGCGAGGGGCGAGAGCCCCCATTACTGATATATCTTCACACGTTTCGGCTCCGTATGCTCCGATTGACACAGCCTACTACGTAACCTCCAAGGAGAAGGAAGCTTATGGCCCGCACGATGGTGCCCCACGACGGAAACTCGGCTGTAGCCCATGTCGCCCACGCGGTGAGTGAGGTCTGCGCGATCTACCCCATCACCCCTTCCTCGCCCATGGGCGAAATCGCCGACGAGAAAACGTCGAAGGGGCAGACGAATATCTGGGGCACGGTCCCGGTGGTATCGGAACTGCAGTCGGAGGCGGGTGCGGCGGGCGCAGTGCATGGAGCTCTGAGTGCCGGTGCGCTGACTACCACGTTCACGGCTTCGCAGGGCCTGTTGCTGATGATCCCCAACATGTACAAGATTGCCGGCGAGTTGACCCCCGCGGTGTTCCATGTCAGCGCGCGTTCAATTGCCTGCCAGGCGCTCTCGATCTTCGGCGACCACAGTGATGTGATGGCGGTACGGCAGACGGGGTTCGGGCTGCTTGCCTCGAACAGCGTGCAGGAAGCGATGGATATGGCGCTGATTGCGCATGCGGTTACGCTCGAGGCGCGCGTGCCGTTCGTGCATTTCTTCGAGGGGTTCCGTGTCTCACACGAAATCCAGATGGTGGAGGAGCTTGCGCTCGAGGACATGCGGGCGATGATCAACGACGAGCTGGTGCTGGCCCACAAGCAGCGCGCGCTCACCCCCGACCGCCCCACACTGAAAGGTACCTCGCAGAACCCCGATGTCTATTTCCAGGGCCGTGAGACGGTGAACACGTATTACCTGGCTACGCCCGCGCTGGTGCAGAAGTACATGGACCAGTTCGCGAAACTCACCGGCCGTCAGTACCGCCTGTTCGAATACGTTGGTGCGCCCGACGCGGAGCGGGTAGTCGTGTGCATGGGTTCGGGTGCCGAAGCGGCACATGAGGCGGTGGACTATCTCGTGGGCAAGGGCGAGAAGGTCGGCCTGCTGAAGGTGCGGCTGTACCGTCCGTTCGACCCGGCCGCGATGGTGGCGGCGCTGCCGTCCTCGGTGAAGAAGATCGCGGTGCTCGACCGCACGAAGGAGCCGGGGTGCCTGGGCGAGCCGCTGTACGAGGACGTGCGGACGGCAATCGGCGAGATGATGGACGAGGGGAAGTGCCCGTTCAAGCAGTGCCCGAAGGTGGTTGGCGGACGCTACGGCCTCGGCTCAGCCGAGTTTACCCCCGCGATGATCAAGGGGGTATACGACGAGTTGGCGAAGGCCACACCGAAGAACCATTT
>CAZJJT010000323.1:298-5654 GCA_964546395.1 uncultured Fibrobacterota bacterium | reverse complement strand
TGGCGGCAGGAAAATGCCAGAAACCGCTCAGTGCCGCAATCCGGACAGCGTATGCGCGCGAACCCCTCTTTCAGGTCTCCGCACTTCACGAACTTGTCCACGGAAGACCGGACTATCGGACGCCAGTAGCCATACGGCTTCTGGTATCGCTCGGGGTAGACTCGCTCGAACTCATCGAAGTGCTCGCGCACCACCTGAAAGAGCGGCGATGCCTCGTGGTCGCGCGGGCGGTAGAACGCGGCGGGCGCCTGTGGTGAGCCCCGCCGAACCATGGGCTGGGCACGCCTGGCGGGCGAGTCGTCAGTGCCGGCACTGCCTGCCTTGCGGCCGCTGCGACGACGAGGCTTAACGTAGCGGGCACAAAACTCCTCCGCACGTTTGGTCGCCTGCTGCTGAAGCTCTGGAAGTGACCCTGACAAGCGCCCTCCGGTGAGTGAAACCGGAGGGAGCAATCAAGGAACGTGCCTGACTCGCTCGCTGCATGATACCGCCGTGAATGGTGAATCTGCGCGGCACAACAGCACTCACCGAGACGCAGAAACGCAGCGAGTCACAACGTGGGTTGCGAATGCGCGACACAGCCACACGGGCGCCACAAAGCGGCATTCGCGTATCTTACAGAAAGGCAACGGCAATAAACTGCGCCTAACATGGCGTTCGAGCGGACGCTGTCACGGCTTGCGGAGTGGTAGGCGTAGCACGTGGGCCGATGCAAGCTGCGCCATCACTGTTCAACGCTCGCGTTGGCCTGCAAAGCACAGCAGGCCAGGCCAAGTATGCCCGAACCTTCGGGTTGCAGGTGGTGTCATACGAGGCTGGCTGGTCGCTTGGCGGCGACTTCACCCAGCGCCCGCTCCAGAACTGGTGCAAGTTCCACGACAGCCGCGCGACGCGTATCAACAATACCGCCGAGAGTATATCTGCGCCGTGCTTCACGATTCGCGCGAACTGCTCCACCGTAAAGAGCACATCGGAGTCGATCCACATGAGGTAGTCGTAGTTGAGTGTCCCGTTGAATGGTTTCTGCTGAGGCCCCCGCATGACATCGGCGCCAAGGCACATGTTGCGCACGAAATACACGTTGGGGTTGCTGTACTGGCAGAGTATGGGTGTGATTCCATTGCCCGTGCACCACACGAGCAGCTGACTCCATGCTTGCAGGAACTTGCCAGAGAACGATGCGCCAGGCAGGCAGAATACGATGGTCATGGGTCACGTTCCTCGGTGTGTGGAGTGTCGGTACGCATGTACATACCCCTCTCTCTGCGGGTTCTAAGGCCGTCTGCTGCTCATCTATTCCCCCCAGACGACAACCGCTGCTCGGGAGCCGCCTCCCATGCCACTTGTTTCAACAATGTACAGCCCACGTGCAACGGGGCGTGGCAGGGCCATCACAATGGGGCTCTGCTGCCCGGAGGAAGCAAACCGCCCCTCCAGCACTGTCCTGCCTGCTGCGTTGGTCACACGGTAGCGTGAGTGGTCAAGCGCGGCATCCGGCGGCAATCTGATAGTGAGGCGGGTGCTGGTGAGCCGCACATCTGGTACCGGGCTGTGGCTGACCGACTGCGCTGGTGGGTCGACTTGCGCGGACGCGGTGGCTCGGTCTGCGACCCAGGCCCACCCGAGTGAATAGTAGAAGAAGCGCGCCCGCGCGTTGACTGGTATGCGAATGGTGCGCGAGTAGAGGGTGAACGTATACGTACTGCCTGGTTGCAGCTCATCACGTGGGACATCGAACATCTCCACCGACCCGTCCAGGCTGTACGACCCGTACACATCGCTGCCCGTGGCAAGCCCCCCGACATCCAGGTCGCTCAGATAGTTGTGCTCAGCGACCAGGTCTGGGTTGCTGGTCCATACGAGCACGACACGCATGTGGCGGCCGGTCGGGGGGCTGCTTGGGATACGGATCGCGAAGGTGCGGTCGGCAAACGAACTGTCGGCTTCACCGGTCACAAACCCCTGCTCGACAGGTCCGGGCGATGGGTCGCGGGTAAGATCGGTGCACGAAGTGGCGTAGGCGACAGCATCATAGGCTGACACCACACCTGCGCCGTCGTGGCCGTCTGTCGCAGGGTCCCAGTAGGCGCTGTCGACATCATGGGCCGTAAGCAACAGCACCATCTTGACCGCATCCGGCTTGTGGGCAAGCAGCGCTCGGTTGGAACTGATCAGTCGTGCGGCAACGCCATTCAGAACGGGCGCACTGAAACTGGTGCCGCGGCCAGGAAAGGTCCACTCGGTGCTGTCTTGGCATACGTAGTAGGAGTCGGGGTTCATGACGTCGCGGCAGTACTTGGGCGGGATGGGGGACACCCATTTGTAGCTGGTGTCGAACACTCCGGGTGGCTCAAAGGGGTGGCTACCCGGAGCCAGGATCTCCGGCAGCTCCCTATCGCCACCGCACGAATCACTGTACTCCCCAAGACAGTACCCGAACTCCGGCACTGGGTTGCGGGTACACGTGAACGAATCAACGAGGTAGGAACTCTGCTGCCAGTGTTTGGCGCTACCAACATTGATGCCGTTGTACTGCTGCCACTCTGCATGCGAACTGCTGCCTCGGTTTCCTGCGGGCGAGCAGAACAGTGGGCACGGCCAGACGTACACCAGGTCATCCATCACCAGCGCTTCGCGTGAGTGCGCGGTTCCCTCCTGGCGTCCCATACTCATGCTGCTCACCTCGACCAAGCTGTCACAGAGCCAGTCCTGTACGTCCTGTCCCTCGTAGCTGTCTCGTGCCAGGAACAGGTGCTTGGCGAGCGGGGCACTGTTGGCCAGGCAGATGCTGGTGAGTATGTTGTGCGTGTCAAGCAGCCCCTCGATTGTAGCCGTCACCACACCTTGTCCGGCACGGTCCTGCGGGTGTGCTGCGGGATTCAGGGCGGCTTCCGCAAGCTCCGAGAACGGCAGCACCATACCAGAAGGCTCGGCGGTCGGGAGTGCAGACACCGATGCAACTGCTGGGTCGCACGCGAGTCTTGCAAGCGTGGGTTTGTCCACAGTGCAGGTGAACGCACTGCGAGTGCGCGTGGTGGCATGAGCAACACCGGTCCGGTGCAGCACTGCCTCGACAGGGGCGATCGGCAGCAGGTGCCGCATCTGGCGCGAAACCGCACGCATCTGCGCGCCACTCGACCTGAACCGACTGAGGTACTGCACCTCTGGCGTTCGGAGCGAGACCTGCACAGCTATCTGGCCGGTGGTGAGTGCATCGAAGAGCGGCCGCAACGACGGGCCCAGCGCACCATATCTCGCCCGGACTGCTTCACGTTCACGCGCCAACGCTTGGTCGAGATCTGCGTACGACCTGATGACTGGCGGTGTGCTCCTGATTGTGCACCGGCCGGTCGCCAGGTCCACTGTCTTGTAGACCCTGATAGGGGTGGGGCCTGCCGTGTTGGGGAGGAAGACCGTAGTGTAAGTCTCGGCTGGTTTCGCACCAAGCCGCGGGGCACCCCACATGGCCAGCAGCGCAAGTGCCGGAAGCAGCTTGGCTGCCTGCGGTGTCATCTCGCCACACTCCACAGCTGAGTCGACCCTGCACGAACGCATACAATGTGAACGGAAGGCGGCATCGGCGGGAGTGCAAACACGTGTGTTCCCGCCCCCAATCGGCCATCGGGGCTCACTCGATAGAGTTCACGCCCTGCCAGGTCGTACAGCCGGATGTCAAGGGCTGCGCTCTGTGCAAGCTCGACGGTTACTCGATGGGCAGAAGTGCGCACGGTCAGGGCAACGGACCGGCCATGACTTGTTGCACGCACGCCGCCAACAGGGACAAGGCGGCAGTTGTACAGGGCATCGAGGCCGGGCAGTTGGAGTATCACGACCACCGATGCCGAATCGAAGCCGGCATGGGTAACGACAACCCGGTATCGGGCAGGAGATGTGCCCTGGAACGGGGCCAGACTGTCTGCGAGGAATGCACCCGAAGAATCGGTACATGCGACGCGTGGCGTTGTGTCAACGTTCTGCGGTGTGGCCGGACCTGCAGCGGGAAGCGCGTAGACCTGCACGGTGCACGAGGGGATGGGGTTGGCGACGAGGTCGGTGACGGTACCATGAATGCTGCCCCAGACGCCATCCCCGAGCAAAGCCACCGGATGGTTGTATCCCCATAGGGAGTCCATTTCAGGAGCGGGGAGGAGTACAGTGTCAGTGCGGGTGACGAATGCAGGGTGCGTGAAGGTAAGTCGGTACGTGTTGGTGTCGAGTCCTCCAAAAAAGTACCAGCCGATGGTGGACATGCTGTCGAGTGCCACGAACCGAGGCATGCCGGCGGAGTCAGTGGTCAGTGCTTCAAGGTGCGCCACGGTGCCCTCAGTTGGGCCTGTCGGCCACAGGGCAGTAAGGCGGCCACCAACAGCCAGGAGTCCCGCCGCGTCGGAGACGGTGAACCCGCCAAGTACGCGCTCACGTTCATCCATCAAACTGTAGATCCCCATAGGGAGCAACCCGACCTCTACTCGTGGCCCGACCACGGTGGGGGAGTCAAGACAGGGAACTTGTCGGGACGGTGGTGTACCCCGTGTATCGATGGTGAGTGTGAGTTTCGGCGGGTACCCGGGCAACCGCGCGATGCTGAAGCTGTCGGGGTAGACTGGCACACAGGTAACCGGGCTGGTGTCGATTGCCCACTGTACGGTGACGGAGTCCGCAGAGGTGCAAGGCGACGGTGACACCACAAGAACGCCAGCGTGCGTGTACACCGGGACCATGGTCCAGGCGACCAGCGACACGACTGGCATCAGTCGGCAAAACGGACTGCAGGGCAATGTGCACATGCTTACCTTAGTATACCACACCCACTGCATCCCGTACAGAACAGCTAGACACGCGCACAATCACTCGACATGGGGGATGCCCAGGGGGGCTCCCACCGGCTGAGTGGACCGGTCAGGGCCTCCCCGGGTCTGGGCCATCAGTTATCCCATTCGTCCCACTCAAACCCATCTGACCACCCAAGTTGATCTTCGTGGTCGGCAGTTGCACCGAACACCTCGCCCCAGGCGTAGGCGATTCCGAGCCGATGTGGGTTCTTATTGAAGTGTACCCAATCGTTCAGGTCATATGCTTCCCCATACGCGTCCCACAGGTACCCGATGCCCCAGCCTCGCCCATCCACGAGATCGTGCCAGTACCATGGGTAGTTGTAGCTGTCAGCATCGGCGAGTGCCTCGGCAAAATCTTTAAGTGTCGTGTTGGCAGAATTGTCGGAAGCACGGCCAGTGGGTGGGGCATTGATTACATATATGTCTGGCCGCGACAGCTCCTTGCCCCAGGCCCAATCGCAGATGTCATAGACGATACCATCGATGTAGTCGACAACCGTCGAGACAGACGGTGGCGACGC
>CAZJJT010000323.1:0-288 GCA_964546395.1 uncultured Fibrobacterota bacterium | reverse complement strand
TTCAGCGGGCCAGTGCTGTAGTCGCTGAAGTCGTTTGTGCCGAGCATGAACACCACGATTGTGGGATAGTCACCATTCCCGTCATCGTAGAGTGCCTCAAGGGTCGACTGCACGTGTGAGACCCAATACGCGGCGGTTGTGCCGGCAATCCCATCGTGGTGGTTGCCCCAGTCGGTCCCATAGGTGCCAATGGTGATCGCACTTGCATCAAGAACCTGGCGTACCCTGTGGATCACACCATGAGTGGTGCAGTTTCGGTAGGTGGAGTCACCGCTACCGACCCACCCT
>CAZJJT010000322.1:0-5671 GCA_964546395.1 uncultured Fibrobacterota bacterium | reverse complement strand
CTCGCCAAACTCCGGCCTCACCTTGGTCCCCGAGATTGCCGCGGAGTCGCTCACGTCGGCATCGGAGATCACGTGCGTGTGCCCCGTGTCGGCCTTCGCGGCGAGTGCCGCAGTGAGGCCCGCCGGTTGCGGTACGTCTGTCAACCCGCTCCCGTCGCCCACGAACCGCTGCGCGTGCACCTCACCTGCCACGCTCAGGTCGCCGTCACGCACCGTGAGCGCTTCGCTGCCCACGGGTGTCTGCACGTAGAATTCCCCGTCGGCGCTGCTGCCCTGCCACCCGAACCGCACCGTCGGGTCGCTGCCCGTCGTGTCGTAAAACTGGATGGCCGAGGCCGGCTGTGCGGCGCTCACCGTTGGCCAGAACACAAAGACCATGACTACCGCTGTCGTGCGCATACCTGTTCTCCTTTGCATGTGATGTACTACTCAATGACAAACCGCACCGTCCCGAGCACACGGACCGTGCCCTGCTCGTAGGTCCCGGGTTCCGGACAGAGGTCGCGCGGACGGTGCAGCGTCGCGTCGCGAATCGCCTCGTTGAGTCCCGACCCCTGCGGCACCAGCGTACAGCCGACCGGTTCAACCACCAGGTGGATATCACCCGAAGTGTCCGCACCCCACGCCGAGACGACCGCACACCGGTAGGTTCCCTGGCACTGCTCCAACACCGAATCGAACACCAGCACCGCGCTCGTGCACGCGAGCAGCGAGTCGCCCAGCAACCAGGTGCAGAGAAACGGACCGGTCCCGCTCAGCGCCACCGCAAGGCTGCATGCGGAGCCCTCCGGTGCCTGCACCAGTGAACGCCGCGCTGACACGGAAGGCGGCAGACCGTGCACCACCACTTCCGCCCTCTCTACGACCCGGCCGCCGTCACTGCGCACCCCGCTCACACCCACCGCGTACGTGTCGGGCAGTGCGTACGGTTGCTGCACGGTGTCGCGCCAGTCTGCGTCCCCCGCGCCGTCAGGAAGCTCAAGCACTACCTCTCTCAGTCCGGTGCTGAGCACGAGCGAATCGAGCAGGTACGGAAGGTGAACGTCGATGCAGACCGCCACGGTGTCACCCACGAGATACGTGGCACCCGGAGGCGGGAGAACCGACAGAGAAACCGACACGTTGTCAGGATCGCTGAACGGGTTCTCCGGCGAATCGCACGCCGCCAGCAGGAGCGCCGGCACGAGGAGCGAGAGTGGACGAACCAATGGGTGTGTCATGCAAGCCTCTCCGCCACACAGGGGATGTGGTCTACAGGTGCCGCAAACTACGAAACGGCACTCCGATCTGCAAATCGGCCCGATGCACCGCATCGGCACAGAGGTACCGACAGGTATTTTCGTCCCATGAACTTCTCGAAGATGCACGGGTGCGGCAACGACTTCGTGGTCGTGCATGAGATGGAGTGTGTCGACGAACTCGCACGACTCGCGCCAGCGATCTGCAATCGCCGCCGTGGTGTGGGCGCCGACGGAGTGCTGGTGGTGCTTCCCTCGGATCATGCGGATTTGCGGATGAGGATTTTTAATGCGGACGGGAGTGAGGCGGAGATGTGCGGCAACGGAATCCGCTGTGCACACCGCTACGCGCTGAAATACGGACTGCGCAGCGGGACCGCGATGGTGTTCGAGACGCTGGCCGGGCCGGTGGGCACCGAATCCGCCGGCGAGCAGGTGCGCGTGAACATGGGACCGCCCGTGCTGCGGGGCCCCGATATCCCGGTTGCCCTCGACCTCGAACGTATCGCAGATCACCCGCTCGAGGTCGGTGGACGCCGGCTGCGGTTCACCGCCGTATCGATGGGGAACCCACACGCGGTGTTCCACGTTGACGAGTTGAGCGACGAACTGGTCCTGGGGATCGGTCCGCTGGTCGAGCGGCACGAGCTGTTCCCCCGAAGAGTGAACGCCGAGTTCATCCAGGTACTCGACTCCGGGCGTGTGCGCATGCGTGTGTTCGAGCGCGGAGTTGGCGAGACACAGGCATGCGGCACCGGTGCGTGCGCATCGGCAGTCGCGGGGATCCTCACCGGCCGCCACGGTTCGCCGGTGATTGTCGAACTGTCGGGCGGCGAACTGCAGGTTGCGTGGGACGGGGCTGCGGGCGACCCGGTATGGATGACTGGCCCGGCGGTCGAGGCGTTCACCGGCAGCATCCAGCCCGAACTGCTGTGCAGTCGCGACTGACATCGCCCCTGCTTGACTATACTATGGTTAGAGTTTATAATCTGATTCCACCTCAGGATTGACTGCGTTCGCAACCCATACCAAGAGGTAATCCGATGGCATTCCGTGACCGCCTGTGCGGTGCCCACATCGCAGGACTTCTGGCAGTGCTGTCGCTTGCCGGCGCGCTGAGTGCCCAGGACAAGATCAGTCTTGCCGTCATGACTCTTAAGAACGCTTCGGGGATCACCCAGGGTGAAGCCGAGCTGATAACCGACCGCCTGGGGGTGGAGCTGTTCAACACCGGCAAAGTCAACGTGATGGAGCGTAACCAGATGCAGGAGATCCTCAAGGAGCAGGGATTCCAGGCTTCCGGAACCTGCACCGACGAGGCCTGCCTGGTGGAGATGGGGCAGATGCTCGGGGTGAAGACGCTGGTGAGTGGTTCAATCGGCAAGCTTGGGTCGATGTATCTGGTCAACCTTCGCATGATCGACGTCACGACCGCGCAGATCACGCAGGTGGTCTCCGAGGATATCTCGGGGGGAATCGAGCAGGTAGTGGGTCGCCTCAAGGGGATCGCGAACCAGCTTGTTGGCCTGCCGGCACACGGTGCCGCGGAACCGCCGCGCAAAGTGCGCCGCGTGGAAGCTGAGCCCGAGCCTGAACCCACGCCCGAACCCGAAGTCACGCCGGAACCGTCCGATGAGCCTCCCCCGCCCGTGGTGCAGGAAGAGCCGCCCAAGCTCACCGAGCCTGAACCGCCTCAGGACAAGTGGCGCAACCGAAGCGGCATACGGCTTTCCGGTGCATTCTCTCTCGGCTCGCCGGACCTCGAGAATGCCCTGCTGTTCGACTCCTACAGCGGCATGTGGATTCCAAGCGACGGTGACGCGTGGGACGATCTGCGCGAGGAGTTCGAGCGCGAGGGACACGACATCGACGAAACGGAACGGTTCGTCCGACTGCAGATCAACAACATTATCAAGGCAGGCCGGTTCGTCACGATCGACGTTGGTGCCGGAGTCCTGCTGGCGCGCGATCATCACATCTACAAGTACGATGGGTACAATTCTGCTCTGGGCTACAACATGACCGAAGAATTTGACTGGGAGTTCAGGGCGACCTCCCCCTACGTAATTGTCGGTCTCAATTTCGTCCCGCGCGTCAAGATTCTCAAGTTCAACATCGGCATGCTTCTCGACGTCAACTTCAATATCATGCGGTACGAGTTCTACTACTACTGGGACAACTGGTCAACGCCGGGCTCGACGGAATGGCGCCAGTCGGATGGGGATTTCGGCGTGAATGTGTCGTTTGCCCCACGTGTCGGGTTCGAGTTGTTCGCCGGCCCGCATGTCGGATTCGGGCTTGACGTTCTGTACCTGGTGAACACGATGAGAGCGGACATCAGTGCCGGCTTCGAATACGAGGACTGGAAATATCGCACTCCCGGTTTCACGCTTGTCCCTTCACTCAACCTCTACTGGTAGCGCCGGGGAATTCGCGGGACACACATGTACAAGAAGGTGCTCGCGTGCCTTGTGAGCGCGCTGGGAGTGGTGCACGCATTCAACCACCCCGAGGTCGAGTGGCGGTCGGTCACCACCGACCACTTCGTGATCAACTACTACGACCGCACCGAACCACTGCTGTACGCGGCGTGGAAGACGGCGGAGGAAGCGTACGGGGTGCTGGCTGAAGTCTACCAGTACAGCGGCGAGCGCAAGATCCACCTCTCGCTGGCCGACTACGACGACTACAGCAACGGATGGGCAGACTGGCTGTCGGGAAGTATCATGATCTGGGCACCCGACGCTCGCTTTGAGTTGCGCGGCAATCCCACCTGGCTGCGCAACGTGATCACGCACGAACTCACCCACATCCTGAGTCTTGCGCGACGCAGGAAGGCGCAGGTGCTTGACTGGACCATCGCCCTGTCGTACCATTCGCCGTCAGTGAACGTTACCTGGATGGAGCCGTTCCAGCGCATGAGCCTGATTCCTGAGTGGCTCGCCGAGGGCGTGGCACAGCGCGGCGCGGAACGACTGGGCAACGACTGCTGGGACTCGCGGCGTGACATGCTGCTGCGCTGCGCCGTGCTCGACAACGCGCAGTTGAGCCTCGAAGAGATGGGGCATTTCAACCATGACGGGCTCGGAAGCGAACTGGTGTACAACCAGGGGTATGCCCTTACTGCCTACCTCGAGGACGCGCTCGGCGCCGATACGTTGCACGGGGTGCTGGTGGAGGCGGCCACGGGCAGGAAAGGCTTCCGCGAGCTGTTTGCCGAGCGCACCGCGCAGTCGCTGCCGGTACTGTACCGGAAGTGGCTTGACTCGGTGCGTACTACCGCGGCAACTCGCGTGCCGCACGAGGCGACATTTATGGAGCCGGTGTGGCGCAAGGGCTGGCTGAACGCTCTTCCGCGAGTCAGCCGCAGCGGCACGTACTGGGGCTGGCTCACCAACCACCGCGACGACGGGTACCGCACAGACCTTGTGGTCTGCCGTACCGGTTCCTCCCGAGCTGCCAGTCGCACCGCCTGGGCCCAGGCGTCGTGGGACTTCTCTGCCGACAGCAAGGGGGTCTACTTTGTCAAGGCCCGGCGCACCGACCGCGCTGGGTCTTCGTACAACGATATCTACTACCGCCGGATCGGCTCCGCGGTGCAGCGACGGCTGACGAAGGGGGCGCGTGCGTACGACGTTGCCGCGGCACCCGACGGGTCCGCGCTGGCGGTCACCCGGTTCACCCACGGTGCGTTCGGCTTGTACACCTACTCACTCAGCAGTGGCACCTGGGAAGTCATCGACGAAGGGACTCCGGGCGAGCCGCTCGCCTCGCCCTGCTACAACCCCGCTGACCCCCGCTACCTCGTGCTCACCCGCATCAGCGCCGGCAACGCCGAGCTGTACCTGGTGGACCTCAAGGATCGCTCGCAGGTGCAGCTGACCAGCTCGGCCTCACAGGAAGAGGGGCCGTACTGGGCCCCTGACGGTCGTATCTATTTCAGCGCCGACTACGACGGCGTGTACAACATTCACTCGATAGCACCGGACGGCAGCGACCTGCGCCGCCACACACGTGTCGCCGGGGGCGCCTTTGCTCCCTGCGCGGCGCCTGGCGGCAGGATGCTCTGCGCCGACTACACGTCGCGCGGCTTCGGCATCGCGGCGTTCAACCCCGCCTCCGAGCAACTGACCATCACCAACAGCGGTGCCTGTGTATTCCAACCGCTTCCCCAGCCCCGTGGCGAAATCCGGGTCAACAGTGTCCCCTACCGCGCCTCGATGCTGCGGCCGTATGCGGAACTGCAGACGTTTCTGGATGTCTATGTCGATGACACGCTGCCCTCGGGGGAACGCTCCCATGTCGGCGTGGCCGGGATGGGGCTGAGTCTGTGGCGCAGCGATGCGGTCGGAAAGAAGTTTTTGGGCCTGGGGATGTTTGCGGGACTCGAAGGAGGCGTGGCATATGTCAGCGATACCGGCGCCACCGCCGAC
>CAZJJT010000321.1:0-5680 GCA_964546395.1 uncultured Fibrobacterota bacterium | reverse complement strand
GTCGTCCAAGGAGCTGGACAGTCCACACCAGTTCCGGCACAATCTTAGCACCGTCCTCAACAGTCTGGTCGGCTGTGGGTTCGTGCTTATCCGCCTGCAGGAGTACTGCAAGCAGGACAGGGATCCGGAGCCCGGCTCCTGGGCGCACTTTACGCAGACACTTCCGCCCTGGTTCGATTCGTTCTGGAAGCTGGTGCGCTGACGCACTGGTGCCGGGTGCGAACCTCACTTCCCCTACAGGTGACCATATGCACATCGAATACAAGTCAGATGACACCAACGAATGGAAGAAGAACAGAATGCAGGAGATGGACCGAACCTGAGCCTTGCGGAGGATACGATGCAACTGAAAGGCAGAACCGCGCTCGTCACGGGCAGCAGCAACCGTATCGGCAGAAGCATCGCGCTGACACTCGCGCGCGAAGGGGCCAGCGTTGTGATCAATTGTCGCACCAGCAAGGGCGATGCTGATGCGCTGGTCGACAGTATCGTGTCGAGCGGCGGCAAGGCTGTGGCTGCGCTGGGTGATGTACAAACCCAGGAGGGATGCGAGGCGGTATTCGAGGCAGCCACAAAGGCATTCAAGAAGGTCGATATCTGTGTGATCAGCCCTGGCGCGGGGTTTGTCGCCCGGAAGCTGCCCCAGGTGGAACCCGATGACGGGATACTCGAAGTCCAACGGGAGGTGACACCAGTCTATCGGATGCTGAGTCTGGTTCTGCCGGGCATGATGAAACGCAAGTGGGGCCGTATCATCGGTATCTCTCTCGATGGCCCCGGTTCACCGGACTTTGCCTACGATGCCGCCAAGGCCGCTCGGACCCAACTGCTCCTTCAGGCGTCGAAGGGAGACACGTGGAGCAAAGGAGTTACGGTGAATGTCATTGGACCCGGTGTGGTCAAGGTGTGTGAGACGCTGGAGGACGCTGTAGAGCAGTGCGGGCATGGCGAGGCGTGGAATTCACGGAAGGACCACACGGGGCAGGACATTGCTGAAGGAGTGGCCTTCCTGTGTTCGGAGGCGGGAAGGTTTGTCACTGGGTGCCAGCTTGGGTACAAGAATTTGTGGGGATGACATGGAACCGAGGACCGAATTGTGTCACTGGACCGGGAGCCTGGAATGCAGCAGGACATCACGCGCGTCAGGAGGGGTCTGTGGCAGAAGCGGTTGAGGTGACCTGCCCCCATTGCGCCGGGGTCTGCACATGCAATGCAGGAGCACGTGTTGGGTACTGACGAGGTAGGGGGCGTGGCAGGAGGTGGCGTGCGCTGGACGGTTGGCCCCCACCCTCGGGAGTGGGCTGCACCGGACGCTCCCTCGCGACCGGCAGTGCTGCGCGCTCCGGGGCTTGCGCGGTGGCTCTGCGATCACTGAGTTTATCAACATGGTACAGTTCGCATTCAGAAACAGTCCCCCCTTGACGAACACTGACATCCAGTGCCTGTTCGCACACTCCTGGCCTGACCGCAACAGCGACGAGGACTACTCCCCCGTCTTGGAGCGGAGCCTGGGCTGCATCTGCGCATACGATGGCGACGAACTCGTAGGGTTCGTGAACGTTGCCTGGGATGGCGGCTCGCACGGGTTCATACTCGACACCACGGTTGCGCCTGAGTACCGGCGGCAGGGAGTTGGCACAGAGTTGCTCAAGCGAGCAGCGCAGTTGGCGCGCGACAAGGGGCTGGTGTGGCTGCAGTAGCCCACGCCGCAGTCCCCATGTGCAGGGAGTACCTGTGAGTTTGTGTAAGGGTAAGGGCGCGCACCGACGCTCCCTACGGACGGAAAAGCGATGAGGCCGAGGCCCAGGCGCTCCCCCCGGATGGAAAAGCGTGGTGCCGCGCCCCCTCTTTACACCGTAGGGAGGGTGGCAGATGATCCAGTCAACCTGGCAGGTACTGGAAGAGAAGACTCGGGCATGGAGCGTGCTGAACCGTCAGACCGTTGCCGACGCCATCTGGGAGGACTACGTTCGTGTGCGCTTCGCACGCAGCGGCGATGCCCGAGCCATACAGTTCCTCGCTCCCTATCTGAACCACGCAATGGCAAAGGTGCGGCTTGCGGCGTTGGACACCGCAGGGGCGGTGTTCCTCGGACGTGGTGAGGGGGCTCTCGACAACCTCGAGTACTTCACGAAGAACCCCAACCCGGCGATCCGCGACCGGGCTTCCTGGGTCGTAGCGGCCGCACTCACGGGATCTGCCCCAGACACGGCGCTGCGGGTTCTCGAACCCTCCCTCACGAGTTCCAACTGGTTTGTGCGGAAGGTATCGTTTGGTGGCCTTGCCCTGGCTTCCCACGGAACAGCGCACGACCCGACAGCCCAGGTGCTCAGAGAGATCTGTGCAAGCGGAGCAGTCAGTCGGGACCAGTTGATGCTCGCGCTTGGGCACGTGTATGCGGGACACCCCACCGAGGAAGTCTTCGATGAGTTCGTCGCCTTGCTTGCCCCGGCTGGAGTGGGCGCTGCATACCACCAGGCCCGTGGACTGTGCATACTCGTGCGCGAGGCAGACGAGCATTGGTACCAGCGCGCCCTCGAGAGCATCATACTCCCGCTGCTGCAGTTCAACGGCAAGACCGCGCACCCGTGGGAACCCGATTTCGTCCGACGAGACGGGGTGAATGCCTGCGCGATGGCCGGCAAGGGGCGAGGGATGGCTGCGCTGCAGCACATGCTCCACCTCCGCAACCGTTCGTGCACGTTGCACGCCATGCTGTGGCATGCTCCTGAATGCTTCGTCGGTGCAGACCCCGACAGCAACCGTGGTCCCCTCATCGAGCTGCTCCGCTCTGGAGACGTTCAGGAGCAGCGACTGGCAGCACGGTGCCTCGGCCGATTACTTACGGCGACGAGTGACCCCGAGGCGCTGCAGGCGCTGGCCGTCGCGGCCGAAGGCACGAGTCCGGCTGTCCGCTCCTGTGCGCTGGACGGGCTCGGGCAGGTAGGAGCCAGCTCTCAGGATGACGGACTCGCGCGAATCTGTGCAGACCACGCCGACCATGCCCAGACCGCCTCCGCTGCAATCCGCGCGTATGGCCTGATCCATCTTGGCACTGGTAACTCAGGCGCGTTCTCGTGGTTGAAGGAGAAGACCGACACTCTGAGAGAACACGCGGCGCGTGGCGGGCGACACTGCAAGCCGTTCGCACGCTGCATCCACGCTGCCGGTCTCGTCTTCTGCGGCACTGGCTCATCTGAGCCCACCGAGTACTTCCTCGGCATGCTCGGCACTTCCAGGCTCGGGCGACAGTGGAATGAGTACCACTGGCAGGCATCGCGCGCGCTGGTCACTGTGGAGTACCCGGTGTCTGAGCTCGGGTGGGACTACTTGCTCCAGACCAGCATGTACCCCGTTGGGATCGGTCGCCCATTCTGGGACCTCTCCGTGCCATGAGCCGGTTCAACCCCGACTTCTGGGAGCTCACGCTGGCGACCGAGTCGTGGGAGCAGTTCCGCGTTGAGGACGGCCTCTGGCACGAAACACCGGAGCAGACGAGCGAACGCCACGCGCGCAGCGACCGCCTCACAGAGATTGCCGCGAAGGTTGAGCCGTTGCTTGCAGACCTGACCGACCAGCAAGCGAAGGCGGTGCGGCTGTACTTCTTCGAGGGGCTGAACCAGCGGCAGATATCCGAGCACCTCGGGATTTCGCAACAGTCCGTGAGCGAACACCTCTACGGCAAAGCTCGCGGCGGGAAGACGGTTGGGGGTGCGCTGCGGAAGCTCCGCAAGGCGTGCGCGGTGAAGGGGATCGAACTGAACTTCTGAAGCGAGTGCCTTGTGCACCCCCCTTCCGGTGCTCAGACTGTGGCCAACATTTGACTTGCGCACTAGACATATATATACTATATTTGTCTTATGGATAAGACAAATGCCGGTGCCGCCGTCCGCAAGATCCTCACCGAGTGGCACGAGTTTCCGCTTCCAGAGCTTGTCGGCCGCGATGTCAACTGGCGTACCTTCGAGGAAGGTCGACTCGTGACTGTTGTCGGCCCTCGGCGCGCGGGCAAGACATGGGTGTGCTACGAACTGATGCAGCGACTCCTGGATTCGGGGGTGCCCCGTGGCAATATTCTGTTCATTAACCTGGAGGATGAACGCCTGCACCCCATGGCCGGCGGCGAGCTCTCATCCCTGCTCGAGGTTCAGGAGGAGCTGTATCCTGCGAGCAGCGCGCACCCCCGGTACTGCCTGGTGGACGAGGTGCACAATGCGCCGGACTGGTCGCACTGGGCGCGCCGCGTCGTTGAGCAGAACCAAGACCTGCGTCTGGTTCTCACGGGGTCGTCCTCTCGCTTGCTCAGCTCCGAGATCGCCACAGAACTGCGTGGCCGCGCCCGCAGCATCACCATACTCCCCTATTCGTTCCGCGAATTCACCCGGCTCCGATCGCAGGAGACTGACCACGCTCCCGACCTCGTACACAGCCGAAGGGCGCCGGCCATGCGTCGGCTGTTCACGGAGTACCTGGACTGCGGCGGGTTCCCCGACGCCATCAACCACAGCGATCGGCTTGAGGTCCTGCAGGAATACTACCGGGCAATGTTCAGGCGGGACATGGTGGAACGGTTCCACGTCCAGAACACCGCGCTCTTTGACGCCTATCTGAAGCTGCAGCTCTCGCGCTTTGCGGCCCTCACCAGCCTCAGCTCGCTGGAGACAGAACTCAAGGAGATGGGGTACTCACTCTCGCGTACCACCCTCGGCGAATACCTTTCTCACGCCCGCGACGTGTTCCTGCTGTTCGATGTCCTCAAGTACACACCGAGTCAGCGCAGGCAGATGCGTGCCCCGCGCAAGGTCTACTGTGTGGATCAGGGTCTTCTGAACGCGGTCCGCTTCTCGGTGACCGAAGACCGGGGCCGGTTACTCGAGAACCTGGTCTTCCTGCAGCTCCGCAGACACCATACCGAAGGCATCTACTACCACAGCGAGTCTTACGAGTGTGATTTCGTACTCCAGAGCCGACAGAATCCGGTTGAGATCGTGCAGGCGTGCTGGGACCTGTCGTCGGAACGCACGCGTGCGCGCGAACTCGCCGGTCTGGTGGAGGCAGCTCGGGCGTACTCCCTCGACAGGGGCACCATCGTCACCTCCTCGGAGAGCGAGCAGCTCGTGCACGAGGGGGTTTCGGTGAATGTGCGGCCCTACTGGGAGTGGGCGCTCTCATACGAGCACTGAGTCACTTCCGTGTCGCAGCAGACAACCACCCAACCTTCCGTCCACCAGGTGGGCCTTATGTTCGGTGGCGGGCCGATCGGCCTGTCAGGGGGATTCGTCCTCGAGTTCATGCTCGAGCGAGTAGTCATGCTCGCGCGCGGACTCACTGACGTGCAAGAGCTATGGCAGGCGCCATACATCTGAAGAAAGTGCGGCCCGGCGCAGCCCCCAAAACGGCTCTACAAACCGGAAACGAGTTGAGGAGGAGCACGGTGTTTGGTCGACCACCGAAGCTGCTGACTGCGGCAGAGAGTCACTGCAGAAACGGGTTCCGAACAGTCAGCCCGGAGAGCGAGAACTCGTTCTGCAGGTCCTCGGTATACAGGACCGAACAGCCGCCACGGAGAGCGGCCTGCACGATAAGCGAGTCGTAGTACGAGAACCCCGTTCGCGCGTGCAACCCCACGGCATCGAGGAACAACTGGTTGTCAGGCATCACTTCGCACAACGGGAGCAGG
>CAZJJT010000320.1:1362-5683 GCA_964546395.1 uncultured Fibrobacterota bacterium | reverse complement strand
TGGATTCTCCCCGAACGCCTCTCGGTGGGCGCCGCCGGTTTCTTCCCCCGCACGCTCACCGCCTCGCGCAGCATGCTCACCGAGGAGTGGGGTGAAGGTGCGATCGTGAACCGTACGGGGCGAGCGGGAGTGGCGTGGCAGGACTCCATCAGGAGCATCCGCTACGCCGCCGCTCTCGACATCGTGTATAACGATGCGCTGGAGAACGTAACGGTCCCGCTGGGCGTGGAAGTGTGGCCGCTGCGCATGCTCGCGATCCGTCTCGGCAAGCGGATCAACCACGACACCGACAAGTTCAGCTTCGGCCTGGGCTTCAAACTCGAGCCGGTCACGGTGGATGCGTCGTTCGTGGTTACACGGTGGGTCGATGACGCCGGGTTGAAGTGGACGGTGGGGCTGGGGTACTCTCTGCCCCCTAAGTCGCGCTAAATCATCGCATTTGTCTACCTGACTTCCTGCTATCCATAGTATATTTGGCCGGCGTGGATGCTTCACAACGCTGCCTGCGGGCCGTGCGCGCGGTTCGTGGGTGGTTTGCATTCGCATCACTCCCGCCTTCGAGGTGCTCCTATGAGGGGTTTGTCGTTCCTGTCCATGTCCAACGATCTCGGCATCGATCTCGGCACTGCCAACACGCTGGTGTATGTCAGCGGTCGCGGCCTGATGATTTCGGAGCCCTCGGTGGTGGCGCTCGACAAGGCCACGCGCAAACCGCGCGCATTCGGCACGGAAGCCAAGCGGATGCTCGGGCGCACGCCGGGTGAGATAGAGGCGATTCGGCCGATGAAGGATGGGGTGATCGCCGACTTCGATTTGGTCGAGCACATGCTGAAAGAGTTTATCAAGAAGGTACAGCGCTATCCTTCGTTTTTCCGGCCGCGCGCGGTAATCGGTGTGCCCTCGGGAATCACGGAAGTCGAGAAACGCGCGGTGATGGATTCGGCGGAGAGTGCGGGCGTACGCGAGGTCTACCTGGTGGCCGAACCGATGGCTTCGGCCGTCGGCATGGGCATACCTGTGCACGAGCCTTCCGGCAACATGGTGATCGACATCGGCGGCGGGACCGCCGAGATCGCGGTCATCGCGCTTGCCGGCATGGTGTGCGACATGTCGGTGCGCATCGGCGGCGACGAGATGGATGAAGCGGTCGTGTCATATCTCAAGAAGACCTACAACCTGCTGGTGGGCGAGACGACTGCCGAGCAGATCAAGATCCAGATCGGATCGGCGTTTCCGCTCGAGGAAGAGCTGGAGATGGAAGTGAAGGGGCGCGACCTGGTTGCGGGAATCCCCAAGACCATGCGTATCTCTTCCACCGAAGTGCGCGAAGCGCTCAACGAGCCGGTATCGACCATCGTTGAAGCGGTGAAGCAGGCCCTGGAGCAGACGCCGCCCGAGTTGTCCGCCGACATCCTCGACAAGGGGATCATCATGACCGGCGGTACCTCACAGCTCCGTGGTCTCGATGAGCGTCTGCGCCAGGAGACCAACCTCCCGGTGAACGTGATCGACGATCCGCTGACGTGCGTTGCGCGCGGCGCGCTCAAGATCATCGAGAACCTCGACGAGTTCCGGCCCGTGCTGATGGTCACCAAGCGCAGCCGGTAGCCTGCAATGCCCTGGGTTTTCAGATTCCTCCTTCGTCACCGAACGCTCGGCTCCCTGCTGCTTACCACGACGCTGAGCCTCCTGATGGTGGCGGCGGGCGAAGCACAGCAGGCACACCTGGCCCGTATGCTGACGATGTACGTGTTTGCGCCCATCCAGTGGACTGTTGGTCTTACTTCGCTGGTCCGCAACGTGTTTGCCGAGAACCAGCAACTGCGCGCGCGCGTGACTGAGCTGAATACGCGCCTGTCACTGCTGGAGGAATCGCGGGGTGAGCATGAGCGCCTGCGCGACCTGGTCGGTCTGAAGGATGAACTCCGCTACGACCTGCTTCCGGTCCGCGTGGTCGCCCGGAACCCTTCACAGCGCATGCGCAGTGTCGTGATTGGCGCGGGAGACACCGACGGGCTGATGCGGTACATGCCGGTCCTTGACGGGTACGGGGTGGCGGGACGCGTGGTGCAGGTGATGCCGCATCTCTCGCTCGTACAACTGCTCACCGACCCCTTGTCACGCACCAGCGTCATGACCAACCGCGGCCGGGTGGTGGGGATCCTCGAAAGCGACGGGGTCAACCTGACCGTGCGCTACCGGGCATACGACACGGTGAGCGTCGGAGACACGATGGTCACCTCGGGACTTGGCGGTGTCTACCCGAAAGGGTTGTTCGTGGGAACGGTGGCAGGGGCGGTCAGCGAGGATGACCCGCTGTTTGCGCGGGCACGCATCGAGGCGTTTGCGGAAACGGAGAGCATGGAAGAGGCGTTTGTAATGCGGCTGTCGGCGCGATGGGCGGCGTTCCGTGGTGAACTCGACTCGCTGGGGCAGGTGGAATGAGACGCGCACTTGCCGGCTGGATCGTCGTGTTCGTTGCCGCCCTGGCAGTGCAGGGGGTGCTTGGCCCGCGCCTGGCAATTGCCGATGTGCAGCCGGACTTCGTGTTTCTCGCGCTCTACGTGCTTGCGCTGAAGACGGGCTCGCTCCCGGCCATCTATGTGGGGTTTCTCGTCGGTCTTTGCCAGGATCTCTACTCTCCTGCGCTGCTCGGCCAGAACGCGCTCTGCAAGAGTATTCTGGGCTGGTTCTGCGGCTTGTTCAACGAACGCATGATGAGTACCGATCCGCTGATGAAAGCGGTGATCCTGGTGATTGCGTTCCTGGTCCACGACCTCGTGTTCTGGTCGGTTGACGCGGCCGTGACGGGTGCCGCACCGCTCTCGCTCTTCGTCGAACTCGGACTGCGCGCGCTGCCGCGCGCCCTCTACTCGCTGGCGCTGGCCGCGCTGCTCTACATCTGGCAGCGGACGCGCCGCCGGCCGTTCCTTGCCTGAGGCCCGAGCATGCCGCTCAGCTCACACCTGTATGATGACCAGCAGGAGCGGATCGCGCGCAGTTTCGTGCTGAGCGCCGTGGTTACCGTGGCGTTCCTGCTGCTCCTCGGCCGACTGGGGCAGGTGCAGGTGGTTGACGCCGAGACCAACAAGCGTCTTTCGGCCGAGAACCGCATGCAGCTGCGCACGCTCAGCGCGCCGCGCGGGTTCATGCTCGACCGCAACGGTGAAGTGCTTGCGCGCAACCGGCCGTCGTATGCAATCTGCGTGCTCCCCTACAAACTCCGCAACACCCGCAAGACCATCGACAACCTCTGTGCCATACGCGACAGCACGGGCGAGGCGGTGTTCGACCCCGAGGGTCTTGAGAACGACCTGAAACGCGCGCGGCGGCGACGCTTCGACATCACGCGGCTGAGCGAGGACGCGTCGCTGGAGCTGATGAGCATCGTGGAAGAGCACATGCTCGACCTGCCGGGGATCGTGGTGGAAGCCGAGGCGCGGCGGGAGTACACCATGGGACCGGCGATGTTCCACGCGCTTGGCTACATGGGCGAGATTCCCGAGACGATGTTCGACTCGCTCAAGACGATCGGCTACCAGTACGGCGACCAGATCGGCAAGGCCGGCCTCGAGAAACAGTATGAAGGGTGGTTCCGGGGCATGGATGGACAGGAGTACGTTGAAGTCAACGCGTATGGCAAACGCATGGGCGCGGTGGCGAACATGCCGCGCCGCGCGCCGGTCCCCGGTCATGAAGTCACACTCACCCTCGACTCCCGCCTCCAGCGTGTCGCCGATGCCGCGTTTCCCGACACGCTCAGCGGTGCTGTGGTGGCAATCGATCCGCGCAACGGCGACGTGCTGGTGATGCTGAGCAGGCCCTCGGTGGATCCCAACATGTTCTCGCTTGCCACGGCTATCCGCGGCCGTCAGTGGCAGGCTGTCGCCACCGATACCACACTGCCGCTCAACAACCGCGCAACCATGGGCATCTACACGCCGGGCTCGACGTTCAAGCTGGTCAGCGCACTTGCCGGCCTTGCAAGCGGTCGCATACTCCCCGATATGCGTATGGCACGGGCCTGCACCGGCGTATACTACATCGGGCGACTTGCGAAGCATTGCTGGTCGGCGAAAGGACACGGGTATCTGACAACGGCACATGCAATCCAGAAATCGTGCAACATCTACTTCTACCAGTTGGGCCTCATTGTGGGCGATACGGTAATCAACCGCTACGCGACCATGCTCGGTCTCGGTGATCCCACCGGGATCGATCTCCCGCAGGAACGCGCGGGGTGGCTCTCGGGAAGCGCAGCCTACAACGAACGGCATGCCTCACGCGGGTGGGTGTGGACCGACGGGCTGCTGCTGGACCT
>CAZJJT010000320.1:0-1352 GCA_964546395.1 uncultured Fibrobacterota bacterium | reverse complement strand
GCGATAGGCCAGACCCAGAGCCTCACCCCGATCGCGCTGGCTTCGATGGTGGGGGCACTGGGCACGGGGGTACGGATGCGCCCGCACCTGTTTAAGGAACTGCGTACCCACGACGGGGTGGTGGTACAGCAGGCGCAGCCCGAGACACTGGCGGTGATTGATGCGCCGCCCGAAGCACTCACCGTGGTACGGGAAGGGATGCGGTTGGTGCTGGAATCGGGGGGGACCGCTGCACGAGCGCGGGTACCGTGCGTGACAGTGGGAGGCAAGACCGGGTCGGCTGAATGGAAGAAGGGGGAGATGACCCACGGCCTGTTTATCGGGTGCGCGCCGATGGAGGCGCCGGAGATTGCGATCGCGGTGGTGGTGGAGGGCGCTGGCCACGGGGGTGCAGTAGCTGCACCGATTGCCGGGGCCGTACTGAGGCACTACTTCGCAGAGATAGCGCCGCGGGAAGACTGCGCCGGCAAACCGCAGCGCGCATTGGCATCGAATGTCGGAGCAGACTGAGCAGCGCAATGGCCTATCTTGACACCAGCGACCCCCGGCCCCGTTTCGACTTCGCCATCTTCGGCGCTGCGGTCGTGCTGTGGCTGATCGGTCTGGCGCTGGTACACAGCGCGACGTACGTGCATACGAGCGGGCCGCTCGCCGGCGTGTTTCGCCAGCAGACAGTCTGGGTGGTCATGGGTGTGGTGATCGTCCTGCTCGTGACCTCCATACCAACCCGCCTTTACTACTCACTGGCATACGTGTTCTACGGTCTGTCGCTGGTGCTGCTCGTGGCCGTGTTGCTGCGCGGGGTGGTAAGCAAGGGCGCCGGCCGGTGGCTGCCGGTCGCGGGGTTCCGGGTCCAGCCCTCGGAGTTCGCCAAGATCGGGTTGCTGTTCGCACTGGCCCGGTACCTGGCGGAACACACCGTGTCACTGCGACGCATCACCTCGTTTATCGTGCCGGGTCTGCTGATACTCGTGCCGTTCGGACTGGTGCTGCGGCAGCCCGATCTCGGCACCGCCATGGTGTTCTGCGCACTGGCACTGCCGCTGTTCTACTGGGCGGGCCTCGGACTGGTGGAAGTGTTCTTCGTGGTCGCGCCCGTGGTATCACTCGTGCTCTCGGCAATCCCCCTGGTGTACGCGCACACGCACGAGGCAACCCTTGGCTTCGTCGGCGCGCTCCCCTGGGGCATCTTCTTCCTCGTGGTCGCAGTGGTGCTGTACCTCAGCAGAAGTTCGGGGCTGATGTGGAGCATAGTGATGCTGGCGAACATGGGCACCGCGACGATCACGACGGTCATCTGGAACTCGGTTCTGAAGGACTACCAGAAAGCCCGTATTATCACATTCATCAAC
>CAZJJT010000319.1:4955-5684 GCA_964546395.1 uncultured Fibrobacterota bacterium | reverse complement strand
GGACGCAGGAGATAGAACACAGGACTCAGAACATAGGACATAGGACACAGAACATGGAACACAGAGGACTTCTGCGTCCTAGCTACTGAGTCCTGTGTCCTGTCTACTGTGTCCTGCGTCCCCAAACACTGGCCAACACATGACCGACTCCACCACCCAACTCGCCCTCTTCTCCCAGTACATGAAGCTCACCGGCGTTCCCACGGTGGCGGGCACACATGGGCTGCCATTCTCGGGGAAACGTATCGGGATTGTCAACGGCTCTTCGTGGATCACGCTCTGGTCCACGTGGTTCGGGAAGAAGTACCTGCCGGGGGCAGAACTGGTGAATGTCGGCAACCAGGCCGTGCAGCTGAATTTCATGGAAGCGCACCGGGACCACCGACCGTGTCCTCCGCAGGAGAACATCGACGCAACTGTCGAGTATGCACGGCAACTCGTTGAAATGGCTCATGTTGACAGCATTCTCCTCACGTGTTCCACTATGAACAGAGCAGCACCGCAGGTGAAGGCGGCGATGGCGGCGTACGGGGTGCCGGTGGTCCAGGTGGACGAGGCGATGATGGAGGAGGCGGTGGGGCGTGGCGGCACGGTGCTGGTGGTGGCTACTCACGGCCCGACGGTCTCGAGCACCCATGCTCTGCTCAGGGAGACAGCCGTCCGCATGGGCAGCAGTATCGAACTCACTGGGGCAACGGTCGAGGAGGCGTTTGAGCTCCTGGGCCAGGG
>CAZJJT010000319.1:0-4945 GCA_964546395.1 uncultured Fibrobacterota bacterium | reverse complement strand
GAGATCGAGAGGCACAACGAAGTGGTTGCCCAGGCCATCCGCACTGCGAGCGCCCGGACCACGCCCACCACGGTGGTGCTGGCGCAGCTCTCGATGGCGGTCTTCTCGCTTTCGCACCCCGATGCTGTCGCGGAGTTCGGCTGTCCCGTGCTCAACAGTGGGGACTGTGGGTTCTGTGCCATGGCGAGAGCTCTTGGGGGTTGAGTCGTTGAATCGATGAGTCGTACAAGGCCTATGGTGGGGGCTGGGCGCCCCCAATACCCCAGCTCGGAAGGTGACGGGATTGTAGCCCAGCCCCCCGGCCCGCTTCACGGTCCACCCCCCAAACTTGGGGGGTAACCCCCGCCACAGTACCCTGACGTTGTCACAATTGCCACAATGTGGCTTTCTTGCGGCACACCGACGTGTGATCGCCTGCCCGGTTTCGGGTATTCGTAGTATATGGGAACCCGTGCCACTGTCCATCCCAACGGGGGTTACTGTGAAGAACTCAGCGCTTGACAACTCGATGCTCTTCGTCATGGCCTGCTCATGTGTGGTGCTTGCCGGCAGTCAGCGGGACCTGGCATGGCTTCGTTCGCAGTGCCCGAACGGCGCGGCGCTGGTCTACCAGTACGGCGGCAGCGACTACAAGACCTCTTCGGATATCTACCTGGTCGAAGTGTCCACGGGCAATTCGTTCAAGGTTGGCAAGGGCTCTCAGCCGGAGTTCTCCCCGGACGCGTCGAAGCTGGTGTGGGTGGACGGGACCACGGCCAAAGGGCGCATGCGCAACCAGGGCGACACGTCGACCCACGTGATTGCCACGGGTGTGGCGAGCAACGCCGGCGTGCACTGGATGGACGACGACGCAGTGGTGGTGGTGAAGGGCAGCGCGTGGTACCGGGTGACACTGAGCGGCACTGAAACCGCGGTGCCGCAGCTCACGAGCCTGGGGCTGGGCGGCACCGAAATCGACGTGAAGTACCGCGGGAGCAACCAGTGGAGCTATGTGACCGGCACCACGTGGAAGACCAGTGAAGGGGCCAGCGGGAGCACGGGCGGCCACTGCTCGCCGAGCCTGTCGCCGGACGGCAGGAGTGTCACCGGGCTTCAGGACGGCCATGACGCGTGCAATCTCACGCAGATCATAAGCGGGGGTGTCTCGGGTACGCTCAGTCGCACGCTCAGCGACTGCAGCAGCAAGGGCTTCGACAACCACCGCTGGTCGTCCAACGCGGGCTTCGTAGTTGCCCAGTACGAGTGCGACAACAGGATAGGCGTATGGAAAGTGGGCACGAGCGACGTGGTGCTGATGGGGGACTGCACGGGAGAGAGTTACGGCGATTTCACGGTCGGCAGCGGCGCGGGTGCCGCGTGGCCGGGCAGCACCACTCCGCCGTCAATGGTGTGTGACGAGGACCAGCTCGCGTTTGCCCACGTGCAGGGCGAAAGCGCTCCGTCTGCCCAGACCGTCGACGTGTACACGTCCAGCGGCACGCTCGAGGGTGTCACGAAGAACAGCGCACCCTCATGGCTGACCGTGTCGCTGTCGGCGACCTCGGGCAGCCGTATCACCGTGACCAACACGGTGAATGTGTCGGGTGTGGCGGCTGGCGCGTACACCCACACGGTTACCGTCTCGAGCAGCAACGCGGGGAGTATCAGCTACGACGTGCGCCTGGATGTGACATCGCAGGCTGCGCAACCCGCGCTCCGTGTGACCTACCCCAATGGCGGCGAGGCGTTCACGGTGGGACAGGCGATTACTGTCACCTGGGCCGCCAACGAGGACAGTATCAACCGGGTCGAGATATTTCTGTCGCCCGATGAGGGAGAGACGTGGTACTCGATCACCCCCAATGGCTCGGTAAACGCGGGTGAGGCCGGCTGGGAGGCCTACCAGTGGACGGTTGCCGGCGGCACGTTCCTTGCCGATCGGGTGCTGCTCAAGATTGAGGACTACAACGAAGGCAGCGGCATTGTCGACGAGTCGGACGGGCCGTTCGCGATCCGCGAGCCGGGAGCGCTGCACCTGAAGTACAACTGCGGTGCGAGCAAGCTCAGTGTCACCGGCTGGGACGACCCGTCGCCGTTCGCCTCCGGCGGCACCGACTTCGATTTCGGCACGGCGTTCAGCGTGTCGGGTGTGGCCAACGCCGCTCCCGCCGATGTGTACCGCACCTGCCGTCACCGTATCTCGGGTTCCGAGACCGGCTTTGCGTTCACGTTTGCGAGCGTGCCGGACGGGTGGTACACGGTGCGGATGCACTTTGGCGATGGCAACAGCACGCGGGCAATCGATGTGAGTGTCGAGGGCCAGCAGGTGGTCTCGGACCTGAATATCAGCGGAGAGGTCGGGGCGTACACGGCGCTGGTGATTGAGCGCACGGTGCAGGTGAGTGACGGCAACGGGTTGACACTGGCGGTCGACGATGACCGCAGTTCGCCGGCCGATGTGTTTATCAACGGTATCGAGATTATCGCAGGCTCAGCGCCGGTTGCCGGTCGTCCTGAGCGCGCCGCGGCGCAGATTCCCGCTGTCCATGTTGTGGTAGAACCGGGCCGTATCGTGGTGGCGCCGGGGGCCGCGGCAGCGCGTGGAACAGTCGTGCTGCGAGATCTTGCCGGCCGTGTGGCCCTGAGCTGCCCCACGGTCAACGGCGCCACTGTGCTGAATACATCCTCGGTATCAACCGGATTCTATCACCTGAGTGTTACCACCGGCGACCGCCAGGTCGTGTACCCGGTGAGTATCTGCCGGTAGCAGGGGAGGGCGTTCCCCGCCCTCCTTGTGTGTGCAGCCCGGCCGTTGCGGCGCGCGCGACTACATACCCCCCAATGCCCCCCAGTCGCGCGCTGCCGCCGGCGGCGGTGTAACGTATCTCCTCCGACATGCGTCGTTAGGTTAACAGGCGCCCGGGTGGGCGGGTGAGAGATCGCATGTCTCGAGAGGAGGGCGGCTATGCACCGGCACCTTCGTTGTGTTGCTGCGGGAGCAGTCGTGATACTGTGCGGCATATGCAGCTGCACCACCGCCAACCCGGTCCTGATTGATGTTCGGCCGGTCTACGAACTGCCTCCGGACGGGGTGGTGGGGCAGGGCGAGATGGTGTTTCTGCGCAACGGCAGGAAGCTTGCTCTTCCGCTGGAGCACACCGTTGTCGACGGGCGTATCGAGGGGTTTCTTGCGCGCGTGACCGTGGCCCAGACCTTCGTCAACGCATCCGACAGCACGATCGAAGCGGTGTACGTGTTTCCGCTGCCCGAAGATGCGGCGGTGGATTCGATGATCATGGCAATCGGGGCAAAGCGGATCCGGGGCACAGTGAAAGAACGCGAGGAAGCGCGGCGGGTGTACGAGCAGGCGCGGCGCGAGGGACGAACCGCAAGTCTGCTTGAGCAGGAACGCCCCAACATCTTCACCCAGTCAGTCGCCAATATCCTTCCGGGCGATACGATCCTGGTCACAATCAGCTATGTCCAGACACTCTCGTATCGCAGTGGGAAGTTCGGGTTTCGTTTTCCGATGGTGGTCGGGCCGCGCTATATCCCCGGCACGCCAATCGGGGCATCTTCACGCGGCACCGAGCCGCCAACCGACCAGGTCCCGGACGCCGCGCGCATTACCCCGGCCATGGTACCGGCAGGGGTGCGCAGCGGCCACGATATCACGCTGCGCCTTCGTATCGATGCGGGACGGCCGGTTACTGACCTCGCCTGTTCCTCGCACAGGATTCGCGTGCAAAGCTCGAGCAGCGGCACCACGACGGTCAGCCTGATGCCCAATGACAACATCCCGAACAAGGATTTCATCCTGGAGTACGCGTCGTCGGGCCGCACAATCGAGAGTGTTGTCCACGCCGAACGCACCAGCGGTGACTCCGCCGGCTTCTTCCAGCTGCTCGTCCTTCCGCCGCTCGACCCGCAGGCCGTCGATGTGACCCGGCGCGAGCTGGTGTTCGTGGTGGACAACAGCGGCTCGATGATGGGGGCGCCAATCGAGAAGTGCAAGGAGGTGATGCGCGGGTGCCTTCGCGGTATGCGTATGGCAGACGTGTTCCGCGTGATCAAGTTTGCGGGCTCCACCGAGATATTCAGCTCTTCGGCAGTCCGCGCCACCGATGACAACGTACGGCAGGCGCTGGCGTGGGTCGACCAGATGCGCGGGGCAGGCGGGACCGAGATGATGGGTGCGATTCGGGCCATATTCGATGCGCCGGAGGAGCGGGGGTACAAGCGGCTGGTGTTCTTCATGACCGACGGGTACGTGGGCAACGAGCAGGCGATTGTCGAAACCGCCCGGACACGGCTGGGGAATGCGCGTGTGTTCACGCTTGGCGTGGGCAGTTCGGTGAACCGCCACCTGCTCGAGTCGCTTGCGTACGTGGGGAGAGGCGAGTGCACAGTAATCCGTCACGACGGCGACGCGGACAAGGCCACGCGCGAGTTCTACGAGCGAATCGAGTCGCCCGTACTCACCAATATCTGGCTGGAGTGGCAGGGCGTGGAGGTGGTCGATCTGCAGCCGGCCATGCCCCCGGACCTGATCCAGGAGCGGCCTCTCGTGGTGTGCGGACGGTACCTGGCGCCGGGGAGGGGTACGTTGGTGATCCACGGCGAGGTGGGGAAGGGGACACCGTACGTGATGCGAGTCCCGGTGGATCTCCCTTCGCAGGCTGACTGCGGCGGGGTGGTGCCGGTGCTGTGGGCGCGGCGGGCGGTGAAAGAGCTCGAGTTGCTGGGCAGTGGTGTGGTCCCCGACCGTCAGCTGTCGCCGCAGCAGGTGCGCGACCGGGTGCTGTCCCTGGGCCTTCGGTACCGTATCATGACCCAGTACACGAGTTTCGTGGCCGTGGATGACGCTGTCCGCAACCCGAACGGGACCTGGGAGACAGTGCAGCAGCCGGTGGAGATTCCGGAGGGGATGGACCCGGCAAGCTACCCTGCCCATCGGTATGCCCAG
>CAZJJT010000318.1:0-5701 GCA_964546395.1 uncultured Fibrobacterota bacterium | reverse complement strand
CCAGCCCCAGGTGCAGTCCCGGCCCGCGGGCACGGTGCACGGATTGAGTCTCGAGGAATACGAGAAGGTCCGTACGTTGCTGCGCAACGAGATGCTTCCCGAGCTCAGGCAGCAGCTTGAGCACGAACTGGAGACGAAGAAGAAGGAAGTGGAGCGCGTCTCGGAAGCATTCGGTGCGGAGGTAGTCATGCACCTGCACGAGCTGATTGGCAAGATATCAGAACTGGGTGACAACCCGACTCGGCTGACCGAGCTGGTGGGCGCCACGGTCCACGAGCTCAACGCGGTGGTGAAGAAGTACCGTGGGTAGATGCCACGACGGGGCTCGGCTGGGTGAAAGCACTCGACGGGCCCTGAGAGTACTCCTGTGCGCAGTCGCGTGTGCCGTGGTGACGGCTCGGGGGCAGATCGATCTCGGCATCGCACTCGATGCCCCGCCGCCGGCGGTCGACCCGGTGAGCGTGGTGTTCACTCTCGACAGTTCGTCGGAAGACTCGGTAGTGGTGGCGGCGCGCCTGAACATGCCTGCGCACGTGCATGTCTACGCAGCCGAATCGCTCTTCTTCCGCTTCGCCGTAACCTCGTTCGCGGGCCTCTCCGCGCCAGTCTACGAACTGCCCGAACCTTCGGTATTCCACAACTACGACAGCACCTCGGTGCCGGTGTTCACCGGGGGGCAGGTGTTGCGCGTGCGGTGCGGCAAGCGTGCCGATACCTGGCGCCTTGCCGGCCGGCTACGCTACCAGGCCTGCGACAACTCGATGTGTTTCATCCCGAAGACACACGAATTCGCGTTCGGAGACGGGGCCGACGCCGGGGCCGCGGCTGCGCATGACACCGGGGACAGCGGCGCCGGGCACTGGCGTGAACTGCTGGAGGAGTTCGAGCAGACCGGGAGTGTGGGGGGATACCAGAGCGCCGAGCGCTTCGCGGCGTTCCTGGCCGACCCCGGTACGCAGCCCGTGAGCGGGCTGGCAGGCAGAAGCCTGGTGATGATCCTTGCGCTGCTGCTTCTGGGCGGGTTCCTGCTCAACCTGACCCCCTGCGTGCTCCCCATGCTGCCGATTACGCTCGCGGTGATTGGCGCAGGGGCGCAGGCACGAAGCAAGCTCCGGGGCCTGCTGGTAGGGGGTGTGTATGCGGCGGGTATGACCCTGGCGTACGGCGTTGCGGGGGCGGCGGTGGTAGCCAGTGGCGCCACGTTTGGCGTGGTCAATTCCTCGCCGGTGTTCAACCTTGCCATGGCAGTTGTGTTTGCGGCCCTGGCGCTGGCCATGTTCGAGGTGCTCCACGTTGACCTGTCGCGGTTCCGCAGCGGATTGAGGCCGGGCGGAAGTGGTGGGAAACTGGTGGGGGCGTTTGTCCTCGGAGCGCTGACCGCGGTACTCGCCGGCGCGTGCGTCGCACCCGTGGTCATCTCGGTAGTCGTGTATGCCACCGACCTCTACGCACGCGGCCAGCCGCTTGCCCTGCTGCTCCCGTTCGTGCTGGGGCTCGGCATGGCCCTCCCGTGGCCCTTCGCCGGGGCTGGTATGGCGTTTCTGCCGAAGCCGGGAGCGTGGATGGCGTGGGTGCGGAACCTGTTCGGCGTCGCTATCCTTGGCGTGGCGCTCTGGTACGGCTACACCGGTGTGCGCATGCTCCTGCCGCAGGACGCGGGGAGTGCCGGTGCGGAGCGCACCGACAATGGTCTGCAGTGGCACTCTTCACTGGCCGAAGGGCTTGAGTGGGGGCTTGCCGAAGGCAAGCCGGTGCTCGTGGATTTCTGGGCGACCTGGTGCAAGAACTGCCACGTGATGGAAGCCACCACGATGCGGGACCCGGCAGTGGTCGAGCAGCTTCTGCGGTACGTGCTGGTGAAATACCAGGCGGAAGACCCCGGCGCCGAACCGGCGGCATCGGTGCTGAAAGGGTTCGGGGTGGTGGGGTTGCCGACGTATGTGGTGCTGATGCCGCGGTAGGAGTGCGGCAGCGACACAGCAGAGTGGTGGGGGATACCCACCACTCCGTCACTCGTGTATCCGGGTCAACCAGCCTGCGGTGCTGCCTGTTCCTCCGCCTTCGGCACAGTCAACATCATCGCGATACCGGCAGCAACGATGCAGGCGATGCCTGCGGGCAGGAACGCCCACATCCACACCTTCGCATCACCCATCACACCGCCCAGGATCGGCCCGACCAGGCCGCCTACGCCGTACGCCATGAACACCCACGGGTAGTTGGTGCCGACATTCTTGTTGCCGAAGAAGTCGGCGGTGGCGGCGGGGAAGAGCGCGAAGTTGCCGCCGAAGTTGAACCCGATCACCGCGGCCGCGATGTACAGCCCCCACTCGGTGCCGCCGATGAAGAAGAACACGATCATCATGAGCCCCTGCAGCAGCGTCATGAGCGCGATTGAGTTCTTGCGCCCGAGCTTGTCGGACATGCTGCCCCAGGCGATACGTCCGAACCCGTTGAGGAGAGCGTAGAACAGCCCCATCGCGGTACCCGTGATCACGTTGGCCTTCGCCGCTTCGATGCCGCTGCCGGTGAGGGCGTCGATACCGAACAGTTTGATCACACCGATGACCATCAGGCCGGCTGTTGCGCCCACGGTGAATATCGAAAACAGGCCCCAGAACTGCGGCGTGCGCGCCATCTGGGCAACCGTGAAGTCACGCGCGCCGCTTGCGGTGGCAGCCGCGCCGGAGGGCGGTGTCCACCCTTCAGGCTTCCACCCCTCAGGCGGATTCACCATCACCATCGCGCCGAGCCCCACCAGGATCGCAAACAGGATCCCGTACAGGATGAATACGCTGCTGACTGTCCAGCCCATGCCGTACAGCCCGGTCCACCCCGGGGTAAGGTCGAGCGGTCCGAACTTGAACCCGCTGGTGAGCTTGATCCAGATGAGCGCGCCGAAGCCGAAACCTGCCACTGCCAGACCCGTGATCAGGCCTTTCTTGTCGGGGAACCATTTCACCAGTGCGGCGATGGGGCACACGTAGCCCAGACCGATACCTGCGCCGCCCAGAATGCCCACACCGATAAGAATGCCCGCGAAGCTTGTCCCGGCGAGGCCGGCCACGACGTAGCCGAGTCCGAGGACAACTCCTCCGGTCAGCGCCACGATCTTCGGCCCGACTTTCTTCTGCCAGTTTCCTGCCACCAGCGCCATCACCACCGCGAAGCTCAACAGCCCGATGGAGAAGATCACCTGCGTCTGCGTCTTGCTGAACGCGAACGGCTCAGCGGTGAGCTTGGCGGTAAACGCCGACCAGGCGTAGATAGCGCCGAGACACAGCTGGATCAGTATGCCGCCAACCACCACCAGCCAGCGGTTCATCACTTTGCCTTCCGACATCGCCCTGTTCCTTTGTGTGGAGTGTGTAACGAGAAAGGGCCGGGCGCGCCCGATGCGCACCCGGCCCCAAGACTATCAGTCAGCAAACGCTCCCCGTGCCACTACTGACGCTCGGCGACCAGGGTTTCGACCACGTGCGGATCGGCCAGCGTGCTGACGTCACCGATCTGGTCAACCGCGTTCTCGGCAATCTTGCGCAGGATACGGCGCATGATCTTGCCCGAGCGGGTCTTGGGAAGTGCCGGAGCGAACTGCAGCTTATCGGGAGTCGCGATCGGACCGATCTCCTTGCGGACATGGTTGATCAGCTCCTTTTTCAGCGCATCACTCGGCTCCACCCCGTCCACCAGCGTCACAAACGCGTACAGCCCCTGGCCCTTGATCTCGTGCGGCATCGGCGCCACGGCTGCCTCGGCAACCTTGTCATGGCTTACCAGCGCGCTCTCGACCTCGGCCGTGCCGATACGGTGACCCGACACGTTCACCACGTCGTCGATACGCCCCATCAGCCAGTAGTCACCGTCCTCGTCGACCCGGCACCCGTCACCCGTGAAATACAGGTTCTTGTACATAGTGAAATACGTCTCGATAAACCGATCGTGGTCTCCCCACATCGTCCGCATCATGCCCGGCCACGGCTTCCTGATACACAGTTTGCCGCCCTCGTTGCGGCCGCACTCACTGCCATCCTCGCGCAGCAGCACCGGCTCCACGCCGAAGAACGGGCGGCTGGCGCTGCCGGGCTTCAGTGTCATCGCACCGGGCAGGGGAGTGATCATGAACCCGCCGGTCTCGGTCTGCCACCAGGTGTCGACTATCGGGCAGCGCGAGTGGCCGACCTTCTCGTAGTACCACACCCACGCCTCGGGGTTGATTGGCTCGCCCACCGTGCCGAGGATCTTCAGGCTGTCCAGCTTGTACTTGCCCGGCCACTCGTCGCCCTGACGAATCAGCGCGCGGATAGCGGTGGGCGCCGTGTAGAACTGCGTCACCTTGAACTTGTCGATCACCTGCCAGTACCGGCCGGCGTCGGGGTACAGCGGCGTGCTCTCGAACATCACGCTGGTCGCGCCGTTGGTGAGTGGGCCGTACACGATGTAGCTGTGACCGGTAACCCAGCCGATGTCGGCGGCACAGAAGTAGATGTCGCTGTCCTTGAGATCGAACGTGAGCTTGTGCGTCAGTGTCACCCACACCAGGTAGCCGCCCGTGGTGTGCACGACGCCCTTGGGCTTGCCGGTCGAGCCGGAGGTGTACAGGATGAACAGAGGGTCCTCGGCATTCATGTGCTCGGCCGGGCAGTCCGCCGAAGCCTTCGCCATCTGCTCGTGGTACCACAGGTCGCGCCCGTCCTTCATCTCCACTTTCGTCTCGTTGCGCTTCACCACGATCACCTTCTCGATAGTCGGGGTGGACGTGAGTGCCTCGTCCGCAATCGTCTTCAGCGGCACGTCCTTGCTCGCACGCTTCGAGACGTTGGCCGTGATGAGGATCTTGCAGTCGGAGTCGTTGATCCGGTCACGGAGCGCATCCGCGCTGAACCCGCCGAACACGATGCTGTGGATGGCGCCGATACGCGCACACGCCATCATGGCCACCGGCAGCTCCATCATCATGCCCAGGTAGATGCATACCCGGTCGCCCTTCTTCACTCCCAGCGACTTGAGCACGTTGGCGAACTTGCACACTTCCGCGTGCAGTTCCTTGTAGGTAATTGTGCGGTCCTCGTTCAGCTCGTCGCCCTGCCAGATCAGTGCGGTCTTGTTCTCACGCGGTGTGCCCAGGTGACGGTCGAGGCAGTTGTACGCGACGTTCAGCGTCCCGTCCTTGAACCACGTGTGCTGCACCTTGCGGCCGTCCGTGTTCCACGTGAACTCGCGGGCCACCGTCGGTTCCTTGAACCAACTCACCATCGCCTTGGCCTGCTCGAGCCAGAACGCGTCCGACTCGTTCACCGACCGGTCGTACATCTTCTGGTACTCTGCCATCGATTTCACATGTGCCGATTTCTGCAGCTCGGCGGGAGGCGGAAACTTCCTTGTTTCCACCATCAGTGACTTCATTGATCCCTGGTTCGCCTGTTCGCTCATGAGCATCCCCTTTCACCGGAAGGCTGTAATACTATTGAGTTGGTGCCACGCAGAGAATCGTGAAAATAGTTCGTACGGGCGGTCACTGCAAGGCGGCGGGAAGCGCTTGGGGGGCCACGGAGGACGGCAGGCTTGACCGGCAGGCCACAGCGATGACATAATCCAAGGAGGACTGGGCGGCGGGAATCCGTATCATGTTGTACAGCGGGGAGTTACTGAGTATAGGCTGCGTGACGGGACGCACAGCGCGCAGCGGCAGCAGGTCCTA
>CAZJJT010000317.1:0-5703 GCA_964546395.1 uncultured Fibrobacterota bacterium | reverse complement strand
TTGGTGAGCGCGTGCTCGGAGTCCCTTGTGCGGGCGCGGATAGTGGCGAACTCTTCGAAGTCCCCTGAAGCCCCTCCCCACCATCCGGCATAGCAGTGTATGTCGTCCACCTCGTGCGACGGTTCAGCGGCCAGAAGGACGGGGCGCATCGGGTCGAGTTTCTTCATGGCCGGGATAAGCGTGTCGAGTTGCCAGCCCGCAAGGTCGAAAGGAGCACCCATGGGCGCTTCGTTCGTGGGCACCCACATGATCACCGACGCGTGGTTTGCCAGCTCGGCCATCCACGCCAGGGTCATGGCGACGCCATTCTTCCGGTAGGCCTCCTCGCCGTCAGCGTCGTATCCCCATCTCGCACCGTTGAACGTCATCGGCATCTCTGCCAGAAGCATCATGCCGTGCCGGTCGCACAGGTCAGCAACGAAAGAGGTGGGGGGGAGCGTATGGGTGCGGAACGCCATCAGGTTCATGGCCTTTGCGTCATCAATCAGATGCTTCTTGAGCGCGCCGTTGCGATCGAAGTACCTGTCGGGGGCCCAGAGCCAGTCGAATACCAGATTGGATCCCCGTATGTTGATGCGCTCGCCATTGAGCCTGAACACCCCGTCGCGTACCCCAAAAGTGCGCATGCCAAAAGAGGACTCCCGTGAGGAGATCTCCTTGCCGGCGCTGTCGAGGACTGCCACACGGCACGAGTACAGATACGGATCGTCAGGTGTCCACAGGTGCGGTTCGCGAACAGATACCGAGAGTGTCTGCTCCCAGTTCCCTGTGCTGCCGGCCGTCACAGGGATGCTTCCCTCACCGACTGCCTTGCCGTCTCCGTCCGTGACAATCGCTTTCAGGGCGCCGCCCACACGACTGGCAGATGTCTGCAGTTGTGCGGCTACGACAACTGCGCTGCGTTGCAGGTCGGGCTGCAGCAGAAGACGGACAATGCGGACACCATGTGAGACACGAAGCCGCAGATAGCCAGCGATGTTGGGCGCGGGAGGGGTGTACGGTCCGCCCCAACCGAGAACGGCCACACCGAGAGGCACAGTGCCCGGATGCCGCGGTCCTCCAGGCACCGACTCCGGGCCGCTACGCACCTTCAGGCACATCGTGTTGATCCCTTCCCTGATCGTGGCGGCCGCGATCTCGATGGCCCCCGGAGAGTACCGATCGGCCTCTCCCACCATCTGTCCGTTCACGTACGCGGTGAAGCCCCACCGTATGAGCTCCCACTCGAGGGCGAAATCGGCCGATGCCTGTTGCTTGGACACCGTGAACGTGCGGGTGAACCACAGGCCCCTGTACTGCCCGAACCCCTTCTCATCAACACGGGTGGCGGTGTCGGGCCCGAGCCAGGCGGCGGGTCCCGGCATGAGAGTCTGTTTCCCGCTGTCCGGGTGGGGGGGCTGGGTTGCGCTGTCGGAGGAGTCCTGGCTAATCGGTACGAGACGCCACACACCCTCGAGGCCGATCGTCTCTGCCTTCGGAGCGCCTGTTACAAAGAAACACATGGTTGTGACCATCAGCAGCGAACGTGTGCGCACGTTTCCCCCTCACCGAGTTGCGGAACGACTGTCAGCAGCAGAACACAGACACAATATAGTCGCGACGCCAGGTCTGTCCACGGCTGCAGTGGGAGCGTTGCCTGCAGGAAGTGTTCTTCTGTTGCCCACACGTGTCAGTGGGGCCTTCGCCGTGCTCGTGCTCGGCCTCTCTCTATCTGCCGACGTCTGGCTCGGCTCGATCGATTGCCCCTCGGCGATCATTCGCCGCACACCCTCATGCCAGCTTACCGTGCAGCGGTACCCCAGCTCCTCACGCACCTTCGTGGTGTCGAACGCCATGAAGCGGACCTTGGCGCGTATGCGACAGTAGTCGGGATTCGTCTTCCTGGGCCCAGGTTTTTCCTTCTGTATGCCGCTTGCGACCAGATCATGTCTCGGTGTAGCGCTTGAGCAGGAACAGAACATGCGTAGTTCAGTCGAGGACACGATGCTTGCCGCGCTCTACACGTCGAGCACGGCGAGGTCCCCGCTGTTCAATGCAGCCTTCGATCGGTTCGACGGCGGTTGAAATAGCCTGCTACCTCGAATACGCCGCCGCTGTCCGGGGAACGCTGGTCGAGAATGAATTCAAGGGTCGTCTGCAGCAGTGTGGCCGCATCGAAATTGTAGCTGGTTAACCCGTACAGTGCGGATGTGAGGGAGTCGTCGAAGCCGATTACCGAGACGTCTTCGGGAACGCTCACGCCCCGGTGCTGCAGGTAGTCGCAGGCGGCTCTGGCAGTGGGGTCGTTTGCGCAGATCCAGATGGTTGCCCGGGATTCGAGCATCGCATCGAAGAGAGCGCACATGAGTTTCCATTCCCGGCGGGATCGCTCTGCCTCCCTCAAGCGGGTCTGTGCATGCATCAGTCTGTCCAGAACCATGGTCGCTTCCTGTGGTACCCGGACCCATTCCTGCTCGAGAGCACCCAGGACCTGGTCGATGCCGGAGCTCATGGGGGATGGCGGCAGGGAGTCGCCGTTTGCAAGTGATGGGAATACTTCCGCCGACCGGCCAATGGAACGGCACTCCTCGACAAGCCCCTTGTGGCGATTCTGCGACCACGTGGCAGACTTGTGGCAGGAGACAAAGCCAATCGTGCGATGGCCCATGGAGATGCAGTACCGTGCTGCATCGCGTCCGCAGAGGGGGCTTGAGGAGATCGAGAAGAACCGTGTGCCCGGGGCCTGGAGTCGCAGCAGGCCAGGTGTGAGGCTGTCTCCGGTCTCGTCGAGCACAACCACCGGCACACCCATCCGAGACAACTGTGGGAGTGCCGACTCAACGGCGTCGGGGCCTATCCCAATCGTCCAGAAGTGGACTCCGAGGATCTTGCGGTCGCGCCCCAGTTCGCCGAACATCCGGTCGAGAGACCCATCGGTCTGGATACGTGACACAACATCCTGGAACGGTACGATCGTGAGGGATGTGCCCCGTTGCGTGCAGTACAACTCCAGCTGCCGTGCCCACTCCCTGGTTCGCTCCGGGATAAGGGCAGACACACCGAAGAAATAGCCCAGGCCGACAAGCAGAACGGTGCCTGTTCCAGCGCGCTGGCTGTCCGGGGCGACATACCGGTACCACTTGCCGGCTGGCTCGATGACGTTCTCGGCCAGCAGTTCATCTGTTACTCGGCCAAGCGATGTACGGCCGAAGTGGTATGTGTGGCATATCTCCTTGGCAGAGGGAAAAGCATGTGGTGAGACCGGTCGGACGCTGAACAATCCCCTGCGGCGGAGTTCGCGAACAGTCTTGCGCCATGCGGGTTGGGCCCGGCCCGGCAGGGGAGTGCTGCCCTGGCGAACGATGGCGATGCCGGCCCTCCTGCCGACAGTCACCAGCCCCTCTGCCTTGAGCCGGTGGACAATCGCGGCAACTTTCGAGGTCGATATGCCGAATCTGCTCGAGAGCCACGCATAGGTTGGCAGGCGAGCACCGCTTTCATGGGCATGCCGGGCAATGTAGTCTCTGCAACAACGCTCACAGCGACGCTCTGAAAGCGTACCTTGTATAGTCATATATATCAATATATTACATGGAAACAGAGAAGTATTGACCCCAATAGCCTGGATACCTTTCATGGGCGTCCCTCGCCATCCCGCATATCTTTCAAACAGCCGTCGATCCCATTCTCTGCCTCCCGGGGCTGTCTGTTGCGTGCAGATGAAAGGTACCGCTCAATGAAACGCACCACATCGCTTCTCTGTCTTCTGGTTTCCGTAGCGGCATTCGCAGACCCGTGGGCACGTCCGGATGATGTAACCGAGTACACCGACCCTCTGAAAGCGATCTGGGACACCGCTCCCGTGTACGACGGCACGGTGCTGCAGGACTGGACTGGCATACCCCTCGAGGATGGCGCCAATATCCTTTGCATCGGCAACAGTCTGTCGGGCTGGGGCTCGCCTCTCAACGACAACCTGGAGGCAGTGTACAGCTATTTCAACTCGGGCAAGTCAATTCGCGCCACACTGATGGGACGGGGCAGTGCGTGGATCAGGGACTACATCGACGAAGAAGCCGATCTTCACATTCTGGATTCGATTCGCTCGGGGCGATACGACATCGTGATCGTACAGCCGTGGCAGGATGCCATGTGGCCGCGGTCAATCTGGGACATCGAGGCTCAGAACACCAACCTTGACAGTCTGATGTCGCATTTTGTCGGTCCCATGGACTCGCTGTACCGCGAGTGTTCACAGGCCGGCAGTCAGATGGTCGTGTGGAGTCCCAACGGGAGTCAGTTCGACGACCGCTATGTCTATATGGCGTATGCTCCCTACAACTGCCAGCGCCTGGCAAAGCGCCTGAACATCCCCTACGCATTCACCTGCGAGGCATTTGACTCCTGCTACACGGTATCTGATACCAACTCACAGTTTGTGTGGTATGATGCGGTGCACGAATCAACCGAGATGAGCGCCATGTATTCCACGTTGATCTATAGCATGCTGATGGGCGGTACGCCGCTCGATGGCCTGCCGGCCAACTGGCTCGATATCCCCGGAACAAACTGGAGCACTTCGTACAGCGAGAGCAATCCGCGCACTGAGTTCATCCGCCAGGATCTTTTGACTCAGTACGCGCTGTATTTCGATGGGGTGCAGGCCTCGTTCAACACCGGCGCTGTCTCTGTGGGTGCGTTGCGATCAACTCCCTTGCACGCTCTTCGCATTGCGCAGCCTGCAGCACGCGGGGTTGTTACGCTGTCCGGACGCAGTGCCTTCGCACCAGCCCTCTGTCCGGGGCAGTATGTCAGAGTGTTGCGAACGGGCGGCAGAGCATCGCTGTCCCTGCGTTACCAGTCGCCATCACAATGAGCGATCCGGTGAAACGAGTACGGGTACGAGTGAGAGGCTCTTCCCCCTCTACCCCTTCACCCGTCTGCTCCTATGCTGACGGCTGACAACTTCCTCGTTCACGCACCACAAACACTCCCCGCAGTGCGGCCGCTCGCGCCACAGTTGAGCCACGAAGCTCAGAGACGTGCCCGCCGACGTAGGGAACCCTTCCGATATGCAGGCGTGGAGACGTGAGCCTCGAGGCCCCCGCGTGACTCCGTGTGTATCGACAGTAGATCCGCTTCTGTAAGACTGAGGGCGCTTGTGATCGCAGCAAGTTCAGGCAATCTCTTCTGTGCTTGCGGATCATGAGCATCGGTGCCAAAAGTGAACTTGCATCCCGCCCGCTTCGCAATAGAGAGGAAGCGGATAGGTGTCTCGATAGAGAATGCTTTCTCTGGTTGGGAGGGAGTGAAGGCCGTCGTTATCTCGAGGCCTACTCCGTGCTCAGCTGCCACACCAAAGACATCCTGGAATTCTGCGTCTGAGATGGCGTCAATTGCACTGTCGAATTGATCGAGATAGCCAATTGGCAGAAGGGGATGTGCGATTGAAGAGGCAAGTCCACTTGATACGCCGGAAAGGAGGAACTCAAGCATATGTGTGGCAATGTCACGGGGAGCATGGCTCTGAGGTTGCGCAACAAACCCATTCATGTGGAAGTGGCTGCAAGCCAGGAGCACAAAGTCCAGTTCCTCCGCAAACTGCGGGGTTATACCGAATTTTCCGGGAGCTATCGTTTCAGCTTCGCAGCCGACGAGAACGCGTACCCTGGTCGAAATAGTGGACAGATCTGCGCGAAGCCTCGATATTTGGCCCGTATCCTG
>CAZJJT010000316.1:0-5709 GCA_964546395.1 uncultured Fibrobacterota bacterium | reverse complement strand
TCGGTGAAATCTGGAAGAACTCTGGCCGAACCGACACCGCGTTCATCCGCCAGGCGTGGCCCTTTGTCAAGCACCTGGTCCGTATCGGCCTTCGCGACACTACCGTTCTGGGCACCATCGGCCAGAATGACGGTATGCAGGATGACATGATGTGGTGGAAGTTCTCGCGCCGCGGCGACGGGGGACGCAAGGGAATTGAGTGCAGTGTAATGAACATGATCTGGGTTGCCGGCTTCGAGTACGCATCGGAGATCGCAGCAGCACTTGGCGCACCTTCGGAGCAGTCAACGTACACGTACTGGGCAAACAGAATCCGCTCGATTGTGGAAGCGCAGTTCTGGAGTACCTCGCTGCAGAAGTATGCCTACATCCACGACACACTGCGAACCGCAGCCTACGGCGGCAACGCGGACTTCACGGCGGTGCCTGACGGCAACGGTGGGCAATTTGTGTTTCCGAACTCGCCGCTGGTGGAAGCAGAGTGCATGCCCTATTGGACCGGCTACTCGGCCGACCAGCACGCCGACACATCGTTCCGACGGGCGCAGAGCGCGATTGACCTCAACCACCGCGTCGACGCCGGTTTGCGGACCGGCTCTCTGGTTACCGGTGGCGGGTACTACCAGACGACCATCGAAGTCACCTCGTACCTGCACGCACTTGCCACACGGCGGGATCCGCTGGCCGAGCAGAAGATCGGCTGGCTGGTGCGCAACGCACCGCTGGGCGGGCTTCCCGAGGTCCTCCCGACCAACAACCGCGGTATCCAGGTGTGGATGTGCGGTACCGCGCTGCGAGCCGTGCATGCATATCTCTCGTCACTGTCACCGACTATCAACACCGTGTCGCCCACACACAGCGCGCTGCCGGCAGCACCAACCCTGGTCGCTCGTTGCGCCTCGCGCTCAATCGACCTGCGGCTTGAACGTCTCACCGCAGACCATTGCGTCGTGCGCCTGGCCGTACAGGATCTCTCTGGTCGCGTGGTGTATGCGGAACAGCGTCTGGTCGCGTCGGATGCAGTGCACGTGCGACTGCCTCTTGAGGGTGTGGCGCAGGGCATGTACGTGGTGAGTATCCGAACCGCACAGTACACACAGACAGTGCCGGTGAGCGTGGTACGCTGAGCCGTAGAGGTGTATGCTCACCTGCCACACGTAACGATACCGTGGCCCGTACCCACTGCACGTGGCCAGCAGTGCTGCCAGCTTACCCCGCCGGCAGTTTGAGGAACGCGGCAGGCGAGAGAACCTGCGCCGGTCGGCATGTGCGGGCAGGGAAGTGCGCTTTGTCGCCGGTGACGATGCAGGTGACGGCTCCGGTGGGTGTCAGCAAGCCGGAGGCCCGGACAAGAGGAAGCTGCGTCTCAGGCCTGGCGATCCACCACAAAGCCTTCCACCTCGATGACTCTGGGGGCTGTCGACCGGCGTGTGCTCCTGCGACTGTGGAGGGTGTGTGATACCGCGGCCCGCATAATGGCAGGTGCATTGAAATCGTAGCTGGTGAGCCGTTCCTCCTCGGCTTCCACCGTGTTGTCCATGCCCACGAGCAGGATGTTCTGCGACAGGCTGCCGGATACATTCCTGCAGGCGAGCGCAACGGTGTCGCTGAAGCCAACCCATGCTGTGACCTCTCCGTTGAGCCTGGCAGCCTGGGCGAGCGGCTCGATCGCGTTATAGACCACCTGAGTGGAAAGCAGACTGAGAAGCGCTCTGTTAAACACTTTCTCGGCCACGCCATGGGAACGGGGGCTCAGTACTCTGCGCAGCGCGTCGCTGAGTGCGAACTCCTTCACGGTCGGCCATGCCTTCCGCCATGCCACAGTGATACGGGAGAGGCCAGGGTCATCACCACTGGTGCATGCCATGACAGCACCCCCGAACGGTGCCAGCCCCTCCCGCAAGCCTTCCAGACGGGCCTGGGAGCTTGGGGAGGTATGGCAGTGGGAAAGATAGGCGACATGCAGGTGGCCTTTCCGTGCCAGGAAGGAGGCGACTGCCCTGCCCGAAGCCCGACCAGTGCCTGCCGGCAGGATCAGCAGGTCTGCACCCGAGCCCGATGGCAGACGGGAATGAGCCACTCCCATGTCGTCGACCACGGCAACCGGTTTGCCGAACCGACAGACATGCGCAAGGGCTTCGTCGAAGGCTTCCTGGCTCAGTCCCGATGTGCACAGGACGAAGCCTACCACGCTGTCAAGGAATTCCCTCCTCTCCATGGCGGCAACGAGCCCTGGCGGGCGGGGATGCACATGCAGGTCGGCGAGGAAGGGGTAGTGTGCGAGTCCCAGCCCGGCGGCACGACATTCGTAGTCCACGAGCCGTAGCGCCGCTGCGCCGAAGAGCGGATGCTCGGCGGTCTCACCGCCAAGCATGACAAGGGTCGCGGTGGGCGTGGTGCGTGTCGGCCCGGGAGAGACCCGTGGTCGCGAGGGCCCGGTTACCCAGCCCAGAACACTTGCCCTGGCAAGCGCCTTGCGTATGGTGGGAACCGATGCGCCGTAACGGACACCGAGTTCCTTGAGCCCTGGCAGGCGGTCGCCTGGGCGGTAGAGCCCCAATACCAGATCCCGTTCAAGGGCCGCCGACACACGTTCGCCGTGCGACAGCCCAACCTGTGGGGGCAGTGACTGCACTCGGTACGCCGCGGGGTCACGAGAACGGTCGGCGATGTGCACACCTGCCGACGGTCTGGCGGTAAGCTTCCCCTCCCGGACAAGCGACCTCACTGCCTTGTGCATGGTCGCGTACGCAACGCCGGCTTCTCTGGCGAGCACCGAAATGGGAGCGAGTCTCGTCCGCCCCTCAGCAGTAGCTCTGGCAACCGCCACCTCTATATGGGCCCGCGCGCGTGCCTGGCTCGGGGCCCGCCCGGGTGCCTTCCCCGCATGTGGACTTTGGTGACGAACCATGGGATCCCGAAGGGTTTAGACCATAGATTGTACGACACAAAATACATAAAATGTTTGCTGAAGGTGGGTTGATTGTTGTCTATTTCCATGTGTCAGTACCATCGAAGGGGGTGTACATGCTGCACAGACGAGCTTGCCGGGCACTCATCCTGACCACACTGGTCATATCGGTGTCGGTCGCTCAGCCGAGAAACGTCAAGGTGTTCCTGTTGTCAGGACAGTCGAACATGGGTGGTGGCGCACCACGGGGCACTGCGGCACCACCGGTGTCTGGTGAGGTCTGGTACCACTACGCGGTGCCCAGCGAGCTGTCCAACGCGACGTCCGACTGGGTCAGCATGGCAGACCTCATCGGCGAAGGCGTCGAGACGCAGATAGCGGAAGGGCTCAAGGCGGCTTTTCCCGACGACCAGATAGCGGTGGTGAAGGTGTACCAGGGCGCGACGCCCATTTCGTATTGGCTTCCGGGCGGAGGCGGCCACGACTGTGTGGCACAGCGAATGGACCTCGTCGAAGCCCGGCTGCGTGCACAGCAGGCCGTCGGTGAGATAGCGGGCTACGAGTGGTCGGGGTTCGTATGGTTTCAGGGCGAGAATGACGCCGCCGAGGGGGCAGCGATGGCCGCTTCCGAGGCGTACCGCGACAACCTCAACACACTGACATCGTGGGTCAGAACCCGGGCAGCGAACCCGGAACTGCCCGTCGTCGTGATCCGTATCTGGAGCTACGCCTTGCGCGAACGGTATGGCCCGGCGCATGCTCCATGGACGAACCTCGAGCGGGTCCGGTTCACGCACACGTCGTTTGCGGATGACGACCCGTTTGCAGAGTGGGTTGACACGGACGATCTGCCGATCAGGGCGACTGAACCACACTACTATGAGCCGGCCTACCACGAGGCGGGCAGGAGATCGGTGCAGGCATATCTCAACATTGTCAACCGTACGGATTCGCCCCAGAGCCCATACGTTGACACGGTGATCTCCGCTGACCGAGCCCTCTGCATCCGCTGGGGGTATGTTCGATTCCAGGGCGTCGACCCGGACCACCGCGTGAGCAGCAGCCACGGCTACACCTACACGGTCTCGTATGGCACATCTGCAGCCAGTCTTGACCAGCAGGTCAGCGGCATCTCTGACAACCAATGCTTCCTGACAGGCCTGAGCAACGGCTCGACGTACTACTTCACCGTCCGGGCGGTCGATGGGACGGCTGATGGTGCGCCCTCGAGTGTCTGCTCCGGCACTCCCGGCTGCGCACCGTTGTCAGCGGTACTCGACGCGGGGTGGGGGAGTGTCGTCTCGGTGGGGACCGGTGATCTGCAACTCGACGCGTCATCACTGTCGGCCGTAGCACCGCAGGCGGTGCAGTGGGAACTGCTGCGAGGCCCCGGCAACGTTGCCTTCTCAGACCCCGCAGTCCTCGACCCGCAGGTGGCATTCACCATGCCGGGAACGTATGTGCTCACGCTCAGCGCAACCGTCGATGGAACCGGGATGAGTGACACTGTCTACGTTCAAGTCCGGTCACGGGTGTCCCAGTCAAGCCAGCTGGGGGGGCGGTGGGGGTACATTGCGGTGGATGGGGTGATTGACACAGTGGATGGCAGTGCCATCTGCCACACGCAGAACGACAGTGAAGCCTGGTGGGAGATCGATTTCGGCGCGATTGCCCAGGAGATCGATACCGTTCGGATCCACAACCGTGGCGGCGCCACCGCCTCACGCCTCCAGAATTTCTCGGTCTTTGTCTCCGACGACCCGTTCTCGTCAAAGAGCGTTGCCGCAACCCGCGCTCAGGGCGGTGTCTGGGAGTACCACCACCCGGGCGAAGCTGGACCGGTGCTGCCGGTGCCGGTAGGACGTTCGGGCAGGTTCGTGCGCATCCAGCTCAACGGTACGAACTACCTGCACATGACCGAAGTGGTCACCGTGTTCGGCAGTGACAAGGTGCGTACCGCCGATGTCTCGCCGTTGCGCTCACAACCAACGCTCCACGTGTCCTTCGTCGGGGACAACGCTCTTCGCATCGCTTCGGATTGGGCCGGGAAGCTGCGCGTGCAGCAGTTTGACCTGACAGGGCGCGTCGTGCAGACATGTGCAGATGGTCGTCGTGCAATGGCCGTGATCTCAGCGCAGCCCTCGGCTGCGGGGCTGAGCGTGTGGCGGCTTCAGGCCGGTGACGCCCAGCTAGTGGCCCCGATGATTGCAGGGGCGTCGCGCCCGTAACTGCACTGCGCCGCACCCGTCGATCCGCCTCGGCGATGCGCGTGCCGACGCGGCCTGCCGCCTCTCTCCAGGCGCTCAACGGAACACGGCCTTCCCGCTGTACGTCGCCTGGCCGATGGTCGCTCGTACGACATAGCACCGATCGGCGCGGCCTGCGGCATCCCACGCAACTGCTTCTGCACTCACGTTTCGACACTGTGCCACATACCTGCCCGCCATGTCGCACATGGACAGCTCGGCGATGGGCTCGCCGGTGGCGGACCTGATTGCCACACGAGACCCGGCCGTACCTACGTACATGCCTTCCCGAGCTGCGGCGTTCGGGCGTCGGCGGTCGGGCCGTACCATCGTGCTGCCGCCTGAAGCGAGTTCCTGGACCTCTGCGGCGGTGAGTTTGCGGTCGTAGATCCTGACCTCATCCATGATGCCGTCGAAGTATGGTTCGTTGGAATGGTGGACAGGATACCCCAATCGCAAGGGCACATACCGGGGGTTGGCGTTTCCTCCGATCACTGCAGGCATGGAGCGATAATCGTATCCGATGCTCAGCAACCGGCCATCCTGGTAGAA
>CAZJJT010000315.1:0-5749 GCA_964546395.1 uncultured Fibrobacterota bacterium | reverse complement strand
GCGGCGGCGCGCAGATGGGACACACGTACCGCAACATCATCTCCGCCGACGGCGGTTCCGGGGGGCCGCAGATGCGGCTGGGGGGGCTGTGCGAGAACAGCCTGATCGTGGAAGGCTACTGGTACAGCGCGACCAACAGCAACTCGGCAACCAACGACTGGCTGGTGGCAACACAACAGACCGGCCGCTCGGCAATCGTACGCAACAACGTCCAACTGGTCTTCCAGTACCCCACTCCACGCGACCCCGACACCGACACCATGTCGGACAGCCGCTCGCACCCAGGCTGGGGCTACACACTCCAGGGCGCGTCGTTCGGCGCCGTCATTGAAGGCAACATCGTGAGTCACGCCATGCTCACGGATGAGCTGGGGGTCGGGGAAGCTTCACGGGCCGATGCGTACTCGTTCTCGGTCGGCAAGGAGAAATACCAGGACAGCAGCTACTACACGCAGCACCGCGACACTATCCGCAACAATATCGGGTATCGTACCTCGGGGGGACTGGGCCTCTCGGGCAACTGGTCGGGAGTTGACGGGCACGTGGTGGAGAACAACGTGTTTGTGGCGAACCGTGCCCTCAACGACCGCGGCGACAGCCTGACCACGTCATCACAGCTGCAGGTGCGGAACAACCGCTTCTACGCCAACGACAGCGCGCTGTCCTCCGGCGCGTGGATGGGCAACGGGAACACGCTGGCGCCCTACGCAGGGGCCGCGGCGGCTGAGAGCTGGCCAGACCCCGACCGCACACTCAAGCGGTATGTCACCGAAGAGCTGAACCTGACACTGCTCGAGTGGAGCGATGAGCCGTGGTTCGACGCAGGGCAGGTAGCGGTGCGCAGCGGGGCGGGGGAGGAATACGACCCGACAGGCCTTCGGACGTTCATGGCGGTTGCCACCAACATGCGCAACGGCGGCCGTGACCCGGTCCCGTCCTCCGGGAAGCCCTCATGGACCGGTGACTACCCCTGGGATACCAGGTTCACCGGCGTGGCGGTGGTGAACTGGATCCGTGAAGGGTTCGGTCTGGAGCCGATTCTGGGCGTGCGGCCCACTGCCAGGGGTACGAGCGTGTCAAGGGGGGCGCTTGCCCTGACAGTCCGGCCGTGCGGCAACGGCCTCGCGATTGGGTTCACTGGCACCGAGGCCAGGAGCGTGTCGGTCAGGATCGTGGACCTTCACGGACGGACGGTTCGCGAGCTTGGGGCCACACCAGCCACCAACGGAGCCCGTCCGGTTGTGTGGGATGGGCGCGACGGGGCGGGGAAGAGGGTTTCACGCCAGGCCCTCATCGTGGTTGCGACAGCCGTCGACGGGGCCAGGGCAACTCGAGCGGTGGTGCCGACGCGCTAGACGAGGGCCGCCCACCCGGGCGGCCCTGCATTTCTCTCTTACATATCAGTGAGTTAGAGCGACGTTGCGGCAGGGACCGCAGCGGACGTCCCGGAGTTGTGCGCCGGGACTGGAGCAAAGGGCCCGGTGCCGCGGGCGCCGAACGCGCCCGTTAGCGGCAGCCGCCCACAATGTCAATAATCAATTGATAGTTGGAATATCATAAGAAAAATCAATGCGGCTATTGACTTTAGGAATATTCGTCGGTATATTGTGGCTGAGGTGGGGGAATAGTCCAGACCGGGTCAACGGGAGGCAAACCGGAGCCATGGCGATGAGCTGGCAGGAACTGACGAATTTGACGAGGGGTCAGGACATGGTGGTGCTGAAGGCGCGGGTTGCCGCGACCGGCATTGCGATTGAGGGCGAATTCGAGCTTCCCCCGCTGGCCCGTCTGGCCTACGAGGACCAGGTGTTTGTGGCGGCATTCGTGAAAGCGCACGGGTCGATCAAGGAAATGGAGGGCCTGTTTGGGGTGAGCTACCCGACTATCAAGAACCGGCTGAACCGGATTGCGGGCCAGTTGGAGTTCGTGCAGGTGAAGTCGGTTTCGGAGCGCGAGGAGCTGCTTGCAAAACTCGAGCGGGGTGAGATAACTGCCGCAGAGGCTATCGAAGGGCTCCAGAAATGATTCCTCCGATGGTGATGAGTGTGCGGATTCGGTCGCGGGGCCAGCGGGGGTTCGGTATCTGGCTGCCGCTGTTCCTGCTTTGGATAGCAGTTGTGTTGCTGGCGCTGCCGCTGCTGGTGCTGGCAGTGTTCGCCGACCTGATTCTGGCTCTCGCCGGCAGCAGGATCAGTGTGACGGGCGCGATGCTGACACTGTGGCGGGTGGTGTGCGAACTGCGGGGCCTTCGGGTGGAAGTGAGCAGCCCGAAGGGTGGTACCGAGGTGAAAGTGGTGTGTGAGTGAACACTGTGGAGAGGAGATCAACAATGGCAGAAGAGAGAGCACGGATTCTGGAGATGCTGGCGAAAGGGACGATTTCGGTGGACGAGGCGCAGAAGCTGCTGGATGCGCTGAAGGCGAACGGGGACAGCTCGGAGGGCTCGGCGGCCGCGGCCGCACCAGTGGTGGCGAAGGGGCCGAAGGGGCAGCTGAAGTTCCTGCGGGTGACGGTCAACGGCACCAACGGCGACAACGTCAACGTCCGTGTCCCGTTGGGGCTCCTGCGGGCCGGCATGAAACTGACCTCGCTGATTCCGCCCGAGGCGATGGGCAAGCTGAGCAGCAAGATGAAGGAGAGCGGGATGCCCTTCGACCTGGCGTCGCTGAAACAGGACGATATCGAAGCGCTGATCGAGAGCCTTGGCGAGATGGAAGTCAATGTCGACTCGAACAACGGCGACAAGGTCAGAGTGTACTGCGAGTGAACGTGATGCGCGGAGCGCGGGGCGCGCTCCCATGCCAGCGCCCCGCCCCGCCGCCGCAATATCTCCCGCAGTGCTTCGTCCCATACCATGGATGAGCAAGGACGCACAGTGACTGCCGAACGCCGTTCACCCAGAGTCGCTTTGTTCCTCAGCGAAGAGCGCGACCGGTTTGTCGGCTACGTGCGGTCACTGATACGCGATGCGGCAGACATGGATGCGGAGGATATCGTGCAGGACGTGTACGCAAAGGTACTGGGGATCGCGGATATTCAGCGGCCGATAGAGAGCCTGTCGGCATACATCTACCAGTCGATCCGCAACCGGGTGACAGACCTGTTCCGCACACGTAAGAAGCACCTGTCGATGGATGCTGAAGTGCCTGGTACGGAAGGGATTACACTTGAAGACCTTATGCAGGACTTGAGGCAGGACAGCTCGGCACGGGTCGAGTCACGGGCGACCATGGAGTTTCTCAACCGTGCGATTGGCGAACTGAGCCCATCGGAGCGTGACGTGGTGGTGGCAACCGAGATCTCGGGCCTGACATTCCAGGAGCTCTCGGAGCAGACGGGTGAGCCGATCGGGACGTTGCTGTCGCGTAAGTCGCGGGCGTTCGGCAAGATCAGGGCGAAGTACGCTGAGATGAGACCATAGCAGAGGAGGCGGGCATGGGATGGTTCGGGAAGCGGGACGAGCAGGGTGAGTCGCAAACGCCACGGGCGGTGCGAATCCTGAGGTGGGTGGCCGGGGGGGTGGCGATTGCGACGATTGCCGCCCTGATACTGGGGTCTCTCACGAAGTGGCTGTGGAACTCGCTGATGCCTGAGTTGTTCGGCCTGGCCGCGATCACCTACTGGCAGGCGGTGGGGCTGATGGTTCTCGGGCGCCTCCTGGTGGGCGGGGGGCCGGGTCCCGACCACCCGCACGCGAGGGTCCACCATGACCGCGCGGTGCGCAGCCTGCACCGCATGCCGGCCGTGCCGCCGGCGCCGCTCGTACCACCAGCTGCGCCCGCTGCCGCAGCCAGCGAACAGAGTCACGGCAGTTGACCTCCGGGTGGTTCCGGCGGTACAATGGGAGTGTGGGAGAACGGGGCACTGTCCCGGTGTACACACCAGGCCTGCGCGTGCACCCCTGTAACGAAACCAGCGCCTGGCGCGTATTCATGGGCAGAAGCCGTTCACACGACCGCCGACAGGGGGCGCTATGGCTCGCCAGTCAGTTGCGAGGCTGCTCAGTGAGGGCGTGCTGGAAGGGCGGGCATATGTGGCAGCCGCCCGCGACTATTTCGGGGGGCTCTCGGTTGGCGGGAAGGTGGTGGCAAGTGCCAGCGCGGTTGCCGCACTCGTAGTCCTGGTGGGTGTGCTCTCGCCGGCGCGGGGACGGTTGGTGCCGGTGGGACCAAGTGTCACCGAGGCCTACCGCATGCTGGTGAGTTCGCCGAGCGGCCGCAGGCTGGTCCGCGATGTCTGCAGGGCATCACGGGGCGATATCATCTACCTGACCCTCGGGGATACCGAACGCGACCGCCTGTCGGACTACACCGGCTGGCCGGCACGCGGGGTGACCCGGGCGATTACGCTCTGGGACGGTCGGCGCTTCAGGGTGCGGACTGTCACCGTGATAGTCAACAAAGACTACACCTGGATTAACCCAGGCGAGATACTCAAGAGCCTGGCGTTTGAGCTCGAGAACGTGCTGCACCTGTACCGCAATCCCGCCGCTGAAGGTGGGATCGACAGCCCGCACGCCCGGCTGACCCAGGCGAAGATTCTTGGTGAGCTGGGGATTCGGTGGTAGAGGGTTTGGGGGGACAGACGCTTCATCCCTTCGGCTCAGCTATGGCGCCAGTGGTGTCTGCGAGAACTGGCTCAAGTCGTAGAGGCGCAACTGCAGGGCGGTCATCAGGAGTTGGACTCCGTGCCCGCCGGTAGCGTCGAACACGATGGGCCCCCAATCAAACCGGCCTGAGGGTTCGGGATACTGAATCCAGGTGACGACTTGGGACGAGGGAGGCGCGTACAGCGTGTCCGTCGTGCCGCCAAGGGTGTCCTTCTCAAACCAGTAATCCACGATCACTGCCGAGCCCGTGTCGACCGCTGAGTCGAACACCATGTCGAAGTTCTCTACGACCGGTCCGTGCACTTTCTGCTGCAGAAACAGCGTATCGGTGTCTGACTTGCGGTGGAGCCGCCCCACCATGTTGGAGTTCAGCAGCAGGGGATGGATCTGTCCCTGCGGGTTCTGAATCATCACTTCGATGCGCGGATGGCTCCGGCTTCTGTCGCGCACGCGCATGGTCCACTTCACGGTGTCGGAATACTCCTCGCCGTCGAACGCAACTACCCACATGTGGAGGGTGCATGCCTGCGCCGGTGTCCACTGCAGAAGCATCCCGTCCACGGTGAGTGGCGGGCTGGCAACAAGGGTGATCGTGTCGTCGTTTGCCGGCTCGTAGTCCGAGTTGTCCGCATCGCTAACGACGATCTCGCGCTGGTACTGGACGCCGATATCCGCCACGTCACTGGCCGTGTCAGCTCGTATCAGGGCGGCATTGAGGATAACAGGGGGGCGATTGGGACGAGGCAGTACAACCAGTTGCCAGCCGAGCGAGTCGCTGAGCTGCAGGTCCGAGACTCTCAGCCATGCCTCCAGTGTGTCCTGCAAAGCGAACGTCTTCTCGAGTACGGCGTGGCTGTCACTGAGCATCGTGACGGTGAACGGTGATGCGTCGAACACGAGGAAGTCGTGGTCAGGGTCAAACGCCGATACCGTGCATTGCCAGGCAATCGTGGCCTGGGCAGTGGTGCAGGCCGCCAAGGCGGGTGAGTGTCTGCTGAGTGAACGCTGGCGGACGGTTTGCGGGGACCTGCGTTCCGCCCGGGCTGTTCTCGGTGCACCGCGCCAGCAGAACACAGGCAATCGACAGACACACTGCACCATATGAGCGCCTCGACATGGTGGCTCCGCGTGGGTGAAGGT
>CAZJJT010000314.1:0-5756 GCA_964546395.1 uncultured Fibrobacterota bacterium | reverse complement strand
ACGATCGCCGCCCACGCCCAGCCGCCCGGCATCTTCGCACGGCAGGACCACCCTGAACTGGTGACGCCCGTCGGTCCCGGTGGCACTCAACAGCGCCTCACTGAGCTCCTCACGCACCTGCTGGTACTCACCCTCGGGAGCGACCACTCCGTCGGGGTCGCGTCCCTTCACGTTGAGGTAGACATAGTGGTGCGTACCGTACGCACGTGTCCTTGCCCAGTCAACCTGCCCGGCGCTGTCACGTACCAGCCATCCGTGCTTCTCCAGGATAGCGTTCACATCGACCTTCCCGCCCGGCCACGGCAGGTCGGTGTCACCGCCATGGTCCGACACAAGCGCCACCAGCGTGTCCGGTCCGGCTGTCTGCATCACACGCGCGACTATTTCGTCGCCCCAGCCCATGATACGGTCCCATAGCCTCCACCCCTCTTCGGCCCGCTCCGGCTCGTACATCGGGTGGCGCTCGTCAGTCATGTACATGGTCAGATGGTTGGTCCAGTCGGGCCCGTGCCACTTGAGCATGAACAGATCCCAGTCCTGCGTGCCGAGGACGTGCGCGGCAGCATCACGCCACCAGTGAGCCAGGTACTGCTGCTCCTCAAAGTACGTGGCGATGTCCGAGGCCCCTCCCTGCACCACCTGCTGGCGCGAACACTGGATGATGAACGGGCCGACCTTGTCGAGCAGCTCCGGGGCCAGGGCGCGGGGATACACGAATTCGTCCAACGGATAGATCTCGCTCAGGTACAGATGCACGTGTGAAGCATCAGGGGTAAGGATGAGCAACTTGCCGCGGAGTCCTGCGCGCACAGGCTTGCCGGCAACCGTGAACCCGTGCCGAACCCAGCCCGACCACTCGTCCTTCGCCACCGTGAAGAGTGCCGGACCGCCGCGTTCGGCGTGCACCGACACACGGTCGAAGCCTTCCGCGCCCTTCAGCACCAGCGCGTGCAGCGGTTTGATATCCCTGTGCTCACTCGCCCACCCGGGACGAATGGGCATCTCGAACTCAAGTGACCCTTTGGGCGCCCCGTCCCACCCTGCCGCAGGCTTCGGCAACACCTGTGTGACATGGATGCCGGGCTGGCGGGGGTGCGTCGTGTAGGCCATCACCTCCTGCAGTGCGCGCATCGCGCTGTCCGGCCGTCCGTCCTCGCCCACGTGCACGATACCGCCCCCGGATGCCAAGGGCCATGACTGGGTCCAGTCGAACACCACGGACTTCCGGCCGGCACGCCTGGCTGCAGTCCACAACTGCTCCGCCCGGCAGACCTCGGCCGGGAACCCGCTGCTGCGCTTGTCAAGCGGGGTCCCCGGGAAGTGCACGGTCATGTTGCAGCCGGTCACCTCAGGTGTTGCGCCTGTTGCCAGGCAGGCCCAGTTGGTGCCGGTCTCCATCGGGAAGCAGGGCCACGTTTGGGTCACGCTGCCGGTGCGCATCAGTGTGCCGATGGTGGGACAAACCCCCCGCTGGACGAAATGCTCCAGGGTAGGCAGAGACACAGAGTCGAAACCGATGACCACGAGTTTGCGGGCGGGAGCCATGTGTTCTCCTTGGTAAGCCGGTGAGGACTGACATGTAATATAACACGTCATAAACACATTCCAGATGTACAAGAGATAGGTGTTTTTGTACTATTTTATTCTCTACATGGACCCGTTCCGATTCAGTCCCTCGCGCGGGTGGCCGACGTCAGACCCGGCGCTGTCCGTGCGCGCACTGGCGTATCGCATGAACCGTGAGGGTGTGACGAATGCGCCCGGGCCGTACGACTGGTACGTGCTGCTTTACTTCTACGACGGCGCTCTGGTGGGGTCGGGCGGCCCGCCGCGGTGGTGCCCGCCAGGCTCGTTCGTGGTGTTTGCCCCTGGCAGCCCCGCATTCTTCGGCAACACTCGTAGCCGCTGGACGCATACCTGGATGCACATCAGGGGGCACGCCGTGGCCGATCTCTTCCGTACGAACCTGGTCCCACTGAACCGCCCGTTCCCGCTGGACTCACCCGAACCGGTTGAGCGCTGTGTCCTCGATCTGTACCAGGAGATAACCCGGCATCCCGAACCGGACCGCGAGATCGCGCAGTCGGTGCTCCGTATCTTCGTGCGTCACCTGCGGCGCTGCCTGGTTCCGGCTCACCGTGGGCAGTCCGACATACCTGCACGGCTTGTGGAGGTCCGGAACCGTATCGAAACCCGCTACCACGAGAGTCTGACGCTTCACGAGCTTGCGCGGCACGCCGCGCTCACCCCTGCCTACTTCGGCGCGCGGTTCAGGCACTACTTCGGTGTGCCGCCGATAGAGCTCGTCGTGCGGCTACGGCTCGAGGAAGCAGTGCGGCTGCTTGGCGACGTGAACCTGAACATCACCGAAGTGGCCCGGCAGGTGGGGTACGACGATGTCTACTACTTCAGCAAGCTCTTCAAGAAGCGCTTCGGTGTGAGCCCCCTTACGTACAGGAAGGGGCAAGCCGATGCTCGAAGGTGAATACCGTGAGAAGATGATCGCGTTTCTGCGCGAGCATCTGTGGATGCGTGCCGCTCAGCGGCTGTCAGGCCGCCTGGTGGGAGCTACGTCCTGAACCGCGAAACCATTGACATTTCGCCACGGATCGGCGATATTTCAGGTGCAACGAGACCATCACCGGGGTTACCACCCGACAACCGACGGCGCTGAGCGCTTGATCCGCGAGCCTTGCCAACCGCATCACACACTGACACAAGCAACAGGAACTGACTGTGCCGAAACCAAACGTTCTCTTCATCTTCACCGACCAGCACGCTCTTCAGGCAATGGGGTGCTACCGCGATACGCCCTGCCAAACGCCGAACCTGGACGCACTTGCCGCCAGAGGTGCGCGGTTCGAGAACGCCTACACCGCTTGTCCTCTGTGCCTGCCCACCAGGGCGTCCATCATGACCGGCCACTACCCGCATCGCCACGGCCTGACTTGCAACAGCGACAATACCGGCAATGTTGCCGCCAGCCTCCACGAGCTGTCCGACCGTCCCGCCCTGCTCAGTCGCCGTCTTGGCGAGGCCGGCTCCCGGTGCGGTTACAGCGGCAAATGGCATATCGGCACCGACGGTGGCAAGTTGTACGACCAGACAACCGAAGCGGCTCTTCCCAAACACTTCGGCTTTGAGGGCCAGAACTTTGCGGGACATGGGTCGGGTGGCTGGCACTATCCGGAGTATCGCGAGTACCTGGCCAAGCACGGCCTCGAGCTCGAACTCGATCGCAACCCGAACGGTACGCGGGCCTGCGCGGTTACGAAGGGCCCCGAGGAAGTCCACGTGTCGCACTACATAACCGACCACACCCTGGCTCTCATCGACCAGTACGCCGCGGGTGCAGAGCCGTTCTTCATCTGGCACAATTTCTGGGGTCCCCACGTGCCCTGTTTCGCCCCGCAGCGCTTTGTCGACATGTACCGCAATCTGAAGGTGCCCCCGCCGCCGAACCACGCCGACCCTCACTGTGAAGAGCGTATTGCCTGGCAGGTGCGGAGGCACGCCGAAGAGCTCAATTGGGATCCTTGGGAAGTGATGACGCGCTACTACTATGCGTTCACAACGTTCATCGATTACCAGATCGGCCGCATGCTTCAACACCTCGAAACAAGGGGCGTGGCCGACAACACAATCGTCATCTTCTCTGCCGACCATGGCGACTACATGGGGTGTCACGGCGGTCTCGAAGACAAAGGGTGGGGGCACTACGAGGAGATTCAGCGTGTCCCGATGATCGTGCATGTCCCCCCTGCGCTGCGCGGGAGCATCGGCGTTGCCGATGGGACCGTGTTCGGGGAGTTCGCCGGACTGACCGATATCTATCCCACAATCCTCGATGCTGCCGGGGTGGAGCAGGAGCCCGGGTTTGCCCATGGCGACTCGCTGCTCAAGCTCGTGCGCGGTGGGCCGGTAGAATGGCGCGACGATATCCACGTGGAGAGCTACGGCACCGGCCACCTACCCGCCACCATGTTTACCGGTCGGTGCGGCGATATCAAGTACGGGTTCAATTTCGGCGGCACCGACGAGCTCTACGACCTGAGTGCCGACCCGTACGAACTTGACAACCGTATCGATGACCCGTCGTACGCCGACACCGTGCTCGAGATGCGCCAACGGATGAAAGCCTGGATGGAGCGTACGCACTACCACCCGCATGGGGTCCGCGAGTTCACGAGATGCAGGAGGCTCGGTCCGGCACGCACCTGACGGTGCTCCATGCTGAAGACCACAAGGTGCGCCAGGCGCTCAACCGCGGGGGTGCCGACGAACAGGCTGTCGCGCTGCGCCGTCCTCCTTAGAGTAGTCTTTCCGTCATATTCATCCAGACCGTCGATGCAGCATGCGAAGCGGGCGTGTTGCCTGCAGGGCTGGTGGTGAGAGACGGCCGGTGAGGGAGAAGTGCCGGCGGGAACGGATAAGCTCATGGCAACCGACAGACCAAACATCCTGCTTCTCTTCACGGACCAACACCGACTGTCCGGTCTCTACGGCGACACCACAAAGATGCGTAACCTGTGCGACCGGCTCACGGACAGACAGCCATACAGCTACGGGCAGCGGACCAGATACGATGCGCTGTTCCTGGCCGGGCGTATCGATGAAACCGAGTACCGCGCACAACCCTACCGCTTCCATCTCGGTCTACGCGGTTGCCGCAAGGGACTGGGCAGAGTCGAACAGGGTGCACATACCTTCGGAGTTGTCGCTCCTGGGACTCCAGAACGCACCCAGGTATTTCCACCGCGGGATAACATCGTGCGGGCCGGCGTGGAAGACTGTCGGGTACCTCATGGCCCATGCGGTGGCAGGGGATATTCCGGTCGCACGTACGTCTTCGGGGATGCTCCGAACGGAGGCGCGTGTGCTGGAGCGAGCCACCACGGGGAGGGGCTAGGGCGAGCCGCACAAATTCCCTACAGCCGGGGCAGAATGTGCTATACTTGCAGGGTGAGCCCTGAGTAGTCCTGAAGCCCCGGAGGACGCACATGCGCACCCGTTTTTTCTCTGTTCTGCTGGCACTCCTCTGCCTGTCGACGGGCCGGGCCACGGCAGATACCCTGATGGTGTACCACACCACAGGCATCAACGGCGGCCCTCCGACGCACACGTTGTATGTGTTCGATGACAGCACGCTGGTGCTCGTAGCCGACAGCTTCAGCACGGCTGATACCATCTACGACACGCTGAATGCCCTCGAGTACCAAGCCCTGTTGGACCTCTTCGCAGACAACAACTTCGACCAGATAGACACTATCCAGTTCTCCGGATGTCTGAGCTGTCCTGAGTTCATGCTGTTCTACGACGGAAGACGCGTGCGGGGGAATACGAATCCGAGCGATCGGGACCTGGGCACCATCCTCGACGCTCTGGACGACATGGTGGCGAGCCTTCTCGAACCGACAGGCAATGCACATCCATCGGCCGAGCGTCGCACGGTGCGGGCCCAAGGCCACCGTGCCGGAGTCGTGTTCGTTACAGGGAAAGAGCGTGCTGCCACGCTGCTCGTGCGAACCGGGGATGTGGTGTCCGCGCATGGTGGGCTCCACGACTGTGCCGGTCGAGTTGTCGTGCTTCCGTGAAGGGGTCGGCCCAGAGGCGCTGCAGGGGCCGGCAACTCGTGCGTTCGCTGGTAGAGCCTGCACTCTCGTGCGGGCCCGGGTTCCGTTCGCGTTTCAGAGACGCAGGAGGCATCAGCACGGTGTCTACCAGGTGTGCCGCAGAAGTGCTTGTACGGTAGAGGT
>CAZJJT010000313.1:0-5780 GCA_964546395.1 uncultured Fibrobacterota bacterium | reverse complement strand
ACGGAGGTTGATGTACTGATCGAGCGCGAACCTGGTCTTGAGCAGAATCCCCACTTCGAGGATCCCCGGCTTGACATCCGGGTGCCCGATTGCGCCCAGAAATATCGAATCCTGTTTTTTCAGCTCCTCCAGCACCGAGTCCGGCAGCGTCTCCCCGGTCTTCAGGTACCGCTCACCACCCAGATCGTACTTCTGGTAGTTGATCTTCACCCCGTGAGCAGCCGCGGCCGCATCCACCACCTTGACACCTTCCCGAAGCACCTCGGGGCCGGTGCCGTCACCACCAATCAGCGCGACATTGTACGACTTCATTCGGTCCTCTTCTCTCCCTCACTCCTTGTGCTCGTCGCCCGCGCCTCGCAGGTCGACAAGCGTTTCTATGTCAAGCACCTCGATATCGTCAGTCGCATCATGCACCTCCGTCTCCTCCTTCGCGGGTGCCGGTTCCAGCCCGACCGTGTCTCCTTCCACTGCATCCACGGTCGCAATCACATCCTCTTCCCTGCGCGCCGGCCCGATGTCGGGTGCCGGCTCATCACTGGGCGCCGGGGGCGCCGAGGTCGCGCTCGGGCTGAACATCCCGGTCCGGCGCAGGGCGCTGTCCGAGAGTGTCGCTGCCGGCTTCTTCTTCAGCCGCGCCGTCACCATCTGCTGCACCTTCGGAAACTCCGGCACTGCCGCGCCCCCGGTCAACTCGAACATCACCATCTCGGTCGTCGCCGGCACAGCTCCCGCCTTCAGCATCTTCTCCCAGCCCATCCGGTGGTCAAGGCCCTTGCGCGTGCTGATGCCGTCCGCAACCACGTGCACCGTGTAGCCGGCGTCGAGAAGGTCGAGGACCGTCTGGCACACGCACACATGCGTCTCAATGCCGCAGACCACCACCGATTTCAGCTTCATCGCCTTCAGTCGCTTGGCCGCCGCAGAGTCCGCGAGTACCGAGAACGCCATCTTCTCGATCGGCTCAAACTCGCCAAGGGCCTTGCGGATCGTCTCCACCGTCCTCCCCAGCCCCTTGGGGTACTGCTCGCTCACCACAATCGGCATCTCGAACAGGTTGAATGTCAGTACCAACCGCACCACGTTCTCGACGAGTTCGTCGAACCCGGCGATGACGGGCTGAAACTTGTCCTGCATGTCAACGACAAGCAGGCCGGTCGCTGTGCGCGAGACAGACTGGGGATGGCTCATGCGTCACCTGTCCTTTTCTTGCCGGCCCGCCAACTCCACCCCGTACGCCCGCTACTTCGGCGTCCGTCGGAACTTCAGCAGGCGGCTGTACTTGTTTACCACATCCATATAAGCCAGTGCCGACGCTTCCACAATATCGGTGCTGGTACCGGTCCCCGTAAAGACCCCCTCCCGGGCGCTGGCCGCGATGGTCACCCGGCCCAGCGCTTCCCGCCCGCGCGTGAGAGAGTCGATGTGGAAATCGTCCATGCGTATCTTGTACCCGGTCACCCGGTCTATTGCCTTGGTCGTGGCATCCACCGCCCCGTCCCCCACCGCCGCTTCCTGGCGCGGTTTGCCCTGCGCCACAACCCTCACCGTCGCCGTTGCCACCGTGCGCCGTCCGCTCGACACGTGGAGGTAGTCGAGCACGAAGTCATCGAGGAGTTCGTGGTTGTCCGACGTCTCCATGAGTGCCACCAGATCGTCGTCGTACACCGTACCCTTCTTGTCCGCCAGTTCGATGAACCGGTCGTAGAACGCCTTCAGCTCGACCTCTTCCTTCTTGTAGCCCAGCCCCACCAGCCGCGACAGCACCATGTGGCTCCCCGATCGGCTGGTCAGCATCATCCGCGAGTCCTTCAGCCCGACCGACCGCGGCGTCATGATCTCGTAGGTCTTCCGCGCTTTCAGTACCCCGTCCTGGTGAATACCCGAAGAGTGCGAGAACGCGTTCGAGCCGACCACGGCCTTGTTCGGTTGCACCGGCACACCGCAGATATCGCGTACCAGCTTGCTCGTGCGCATGATCTCGGTCGTGTCCACTCCGCAGGAGAGTTTCAACAGGTCCCTGCGCACCTTCAGCGTCATGACCACCTCTTCCAGCGCCGTGTTGCCCGCCCGCTCGCCGATACCGTTCACCGAGCACTCCACCTGGCGCGCGCCGTGCGCGACGGCCGTGAGCGAATTCGCCGTCGACATCCCCAGGTCGTCGTGGCAGTGCACTGCAATCACCGCCTTGCCGATGTTCGGCACGCGGTCGAACAGCATGCTGATGAGCCCGCCGAACTCCTCCGGCATCGTGTAACCGACCGTGTCAGGAATGTTGATCGTCGACGCGCCGCAGTCAATTGCCAACTCGACCACCCGGCACAGGAAGTCCGTATCGGTCCGCCCCGCGTCCATGGGTGAGAACTGCACGTCCCCACACAGCTTCCGCGCCAGTTTCACGCTCGACCGCACCAGCCCCAGAATCTCCTGGCTCGACTTCCGCAGCTGTCCCGCGGCGTGGATTGCGGAGGTCCCGATGAACGTGTGGATACGGCCGCGCTTCGCCCCCTTCAGCGCCTTGGCACACGTCGCGATATCTTTCTCCACCGCACGCGCCAGTCCGCAGATCACCGGTCCTTTCACCTCGCGGGCAATGCGCTGCACCGCGTCGAAGTCGCCCGGGGACGAGACCGGGAAACCGGCTTCGATGATGTCCACCTTGAGTCGCGTGAGTTGACGGGCGATGCGCAGTTTCTGCTCTGCCGACAAACTCGACGGGAGCGACTGCTCCCCGTCACGCAAGGTGGTATCGAATATGTATACACGGTCCTTCATGGTCTTCTTTCCCCGGTTCAGTACTTCCTGCTTCTCACTCCGCGTTCCGCGATGATCAGTTGCTTCCTCTCCCACCCATCCCCCGCGTCGTCTTGTCAATTGCTCTGGCGGTCTCCTTGGGCCGAAGCGCCCGGACAGCCGCGCCGGCGCGCCACATCTCGGAGTTGTGCAGCTCACCGAGCTTCTTCGCCAGGAACTTCTGGTAGTTCCTCCCGCCGCAGTCGCGAATCACTTCGCGCGTCTCCACCCCGCTCTTCACCGACTGGTACAGCTTCCTGAACACCGGCACGTTCGCCTTCTTGAATATCGGTCGCCACTTGAGCGCGCCGTGCTGAGCGGTCGCCGAACAGTTGCTGTACATCCAGTCCATGCCGTTCTCGTCGACAAGCCGGATAAGGCTCTGCGTAAGCTCCTCAACCGTCTCGTTGAACGCCTCGGACGGTGAGTGGCCGTTGGCCCGGAGCACATCGTACTGCGCTTCCATCATGCCCGCCAGCGCCCCCATCAGCACGCCCCGCTCGCCGGTCAGATCGCTGTACACTTCCTCCTTGAACGTGGTGGGGAACAGGTAGCCCGACCCAATCCCGATGCCCACCGCAAGGCAACGCTCGCGCGCCCGACCCGTCGCGTCCTGACCCACTGCGAAGCTCGAGTTGATACCGGCGCCCGAGAGGAAATTGCGGCGCACCGACGTGCCGCTTCCCTTGGGCGCGACCATGATCACGTCGATGTTCTTTGGCGGAATCACACCTGTCTGCTTCTTGTACACGATCGAGAAACCGTGCGAGAAGTACAATGCCTTGCCTGCGGTAAGGTACTTCCTGATCTGCGGCCACACGACCCGCTGCGCGGCGTCCGATACGAGCATCTGGATAATCGTCCCCCGCTTCGCCGCTTCCTCGACCTCGAACAGCGTCTTGCCCGGCACCCACCCGTCCTTCACCGCCCGGTCCCAGTCCTTCTTGAATGCCTTGGACTGTCCGACAATCACCTTGACCCTGTTGTCCTTCAGGTTGAGCGCCTGGGCCGGTCCCTGCACGCCGTAGCCGATTATCGCGATCGTCTCGCTCTTCAGAACCTTGCGCGCCCTGGTAAGCGGGAATTCCTTGCGTGTGACGATATTCTCCTTCACTCCACCGAAATTGATGCTGGGCATTGCCCCTCTCCTTTTGTGATTGTAGCGATTCAGTAACTTCGTGTTCTTCGCGCCCTTCGTGGTGAACGCTTACCTGCTCGATCGCGTAATCGCTATCGCCCCCGAACGCGCCATCTCCTTTATCCCGTACGGCTTCACCAGCGCGACGAAATCCTCCACCGAACTGCTCTCGCCCGAAAGCTCCAGCGTGATCGAACTCGCCGAGACCGCCGCAATCTTCGCCCCGAACACGTCCACCAGCGAGATAATCTCGTGCCGGTTCGACTTGCTCGCGTCAAGCCTGATGAGCAGCAGCTCTCGATTCACAAACGGCTCGTCGTGAAAATCCATCACCTTGATCACATCCACGAGCTTGTTGAGCTGCTTGACAACCTGCTCCAGCACCTCCTCGTCGCCGGTCACCACAATCGTCATGCGCGACACGGTCTCGTCCTCGGTCGCCGCAACCGTCAGGCTGGCGATATTGTACCCGCGACTCGAGAAGAGCCCCGCGATGCGCGAGAGTGCACCCGAGTGGTTCTCAACCAGCAGCGATATCGTGTGCGTGCTCATGGCGCCTCCAGTATCTCGTCGATTGGCTTACCCGCCGGGACCATCGGAAACACGTTCTCCTCGGGTGACACGATAAACTCCATGATCGCCGGCCCGTCAACCGCCAGTCCCGCCTTCAGCGTATCGACGATCTCGCCTGGCTTCGCGGTGCGGAACGCCTTGATACCGTATGCCGCGGCCAACGCCACGAAATCGGGGATATACGCCTTGCCGCACTGTTGAATTCCCGGGCACTCGTCGCACTGTTCGCCGCGCTCCCGAAGACAGGTACTGCTGTACCGTCGTTCGTAGAACAGCTCCTGCCACTGGCGCACCATCCCCAGGTAGCCGTTGTTCAGTATCACCACCTTCACCGGTATGTGGTTCAGCGAGATCGTGGCCAGCTCCTGGATATTCATCTGGATAGAGCCGTCACCCGCGATGTCCACCACCACTACCCCCGGACACGCCATCGCCGCGCCCATCGCTGCCGGCATCCCGTACCCCATCGTGCCGAGGCCGCCCGAGGTCAGCAACTGCCGCGGCCGCTCGAACTTGTAGTGGTGCGCGGCCCACATCTGGTTCTGCCCCACCTCTGTGGCCACCACCGCCTTGCCCTCGGTCAGCCGGTACAGCTCCTGTATCACCCGTTGCGGCTTTATCTCGCTCTCCGAGTCCACGTACGGGAACATCTCCTCGCCCTTCCACTCCGTCACCAGGGCGTTCCACCCGTTGGCCTCGCGCTTCACGACAATCGGGCTCAACTGCGACAGGATGTTCTTCGCATCACCCACCACCGGCACATCCACTTCGACATTCTTCGCTATCGCCGCCGGATCGATGTCCATGTGCACGATCTTCGCCTGTGGCGCGAAACGTGTCACGTCCCCTGTCACCCGATCGTCGAACCGCACGCCGACCGAAAGGATCAGGTCGGCCTGCTGCAGCGCCATGTTGGCCGCCTTCGAACCGTGCATACCGGGCATGCCGATGAACAGCGGATGCGAGGCAGGAAACGCCCCCAGGCCCATCAGCGATGTGGTCACGGGAGCCGAGATCTTCTCGGCCAGCGCCCGAAGCTCTTCGTGCGCCCCGGAGATCACGACCCCGCCGCCCGCGAATATCACCGGCCTCTCCGCGTGCGCGACCATTTCCGCCGTGCGCCTGATCTGGCGCACGTGACCGACCACGTTTGGACGGTACCCCCGCAGCTTCACTTCCGTCGGGTACTCGTAGTTGTCGAGGTAGCTGCGCGAGATATCCACCGGGATATCGATCAGCACCGGCCCCGGACGGCCTGTCGAAGCAATATGGAACG
>CAZJJT010000312.1:0-5781 GCA_964546395.1 uncultured Fibrobacterota bacterium | reverse complement strand
GATCCTGGCCGCCGGCTTCGGCACGCGTCTGCAGCCGATGACGGGCCACGTGCCCAAGGCACTCGTGCCGGTCTGCGGTGTGCCGCTCCTGGAGCACACGCTCGACCTGTTCGTTTCACAGGGGTTCGGGCCGTTGGCGGTCAACACGCACCACCATCACGAGCAGATCGCCGAGTACCTCCGCGGGCGGCGCCCCGCACCGTTCGTTTCGCACGAACAGGATCGCATCCGCGGCTCCGGCGGAGCACTGTGGTTCGCCCGGGAGTTTCTCGGGGGCGAGGAAGAGTTCTTCGTGTGCAACGTCGAGCCGCTCAAGTCGGTGCAGTTGCGGCCGCTTGTGGACGAGTTCAGGGAGCAACGCCTCGACGCAGGACTCGTGGCTGTCCCGGCTTCGGCGGGGGGAACGCTCGCCGCCGATCCGGTCAGCGCGTCGTACCTCGGCACCCGCCAGCACGACATCGACTGGGAACATGCCGCCCAGTCGTTCTACATCGGTGTCGCGTTCTACACGCGGCGTTTCCTGGGGCTGCTCACCGAAGAGGATTTCTCGATCGTGCCGGTGTGGCGACGGGCGCAGGATGCCGGCATGCGGGTGGCGGTGCTCAGTGCACCGGCCGACACCTACTGGAAAGATGTCGGTACGCCGGTGGAGCTGGCGCGGGTACACTTCGACGTTGTGGACGGGGTTTCGCCGTACGGCGTGCCGCCCGGACTGGTACTCGACAGCGAGCGGCAGTGCGTGGTGCCGCTCGCGGTGGGAGCGGGCGCGCTGGAGGGCATCGGCAACCATGTATGGCTTGGCTGTGAAGAGATCCCGGAGGGAGTTACGCTCGACCATGTCGTCGCGATGCCCGGTGCGCGCCTTGAAGCCGGGCAGCGGTACGAGGGCATGATCCTCACTCCCTGGGGAGACCTCTACCTTGACTGAATCCCGCTTCCCCCTCGCGCCGGCGCAGGAACGGTTTCTGCAGCAGCACGTCAGTGACTACGACGCGCACACATGGCTGGCGTCGCTGGCCGGTGAAGCTGGCTCGGACCGGCGGTTCGTGCGCGTGGCCGCACCGGACAGCAGCCGTTCGTACGTGCTGGTCCTGTGGGACAGCCATGACCCCGACTGGGAGCGCTTCGCTGCCATAGTCGACGAACTGGGCGGGCAGTGTGAGGCGCTGCCGAAGGTGTATGCGCGGGACGAGGCGCACGGCCTGGTTCTGGAGGAAGATTTCGGGACGGACACGCTGCACCGCGTGTGCGAGAATGCTCCTCGCGAGACTGTTGTCGCCCAGTACCGGAGAGTGGTCCAGACCCTCGTGGCGTGGCAGGCCCTCGACCCGGCACGTTCGCCTGCCATCAGCAGTCGCGCACTCGACGAAGAGGTGTTCCTGTGGGAGAGCGACTACTTCGCCCGCCACTGTGTCACCGAGTTTTTCGGGTGCGAACGGTTCCTTGGCGCTGAGTGGCAGAGACAGCGCACGGCGCTGGCCGCTCTCGCCGGCGGGTTGCCGCAGGTCTGCTGTCACCGCGACTTCCAGTCGGAAAACATCATGGTGAGAGCTGCCGCAATTGGCCTGGTCGATTTCCAGGGCGCGCGTCTCGGACCGGCCGGCTACGACCTGGCATCGCTGATCTTCGATCCGTACGCGGTGTACCTTGATCCGGGGCTCGTGGCCGAGCTGTACGCCTGCTACGCCCGTCTCTCACCCCATGCCGACCCGCACGCGCTGGCGCTCTGCGCAACACAGCGGCTCATGCAGGCTCTGGGCGCCTACGGAAACCTCAGTATCCACAAGGGCAAGGAGTGGTACCGTCGCTACGTACCGGCCGCACTCGAGCGGCTGCTGCGCGTGCTGGACGAGTGTGCGGAGTTCCCGGTGATACGAGGCGTGGTCGCGGCGTGTGCTGAGCGCCTGTGACACTTCCGCCACTCGTCAAACAGCCGAAGTCCCAGCACGACCTGGCCCGACAGTCCGACACGTTCGAGCTCTGCTGCTGTGTGCAGGCGCACCGTGATCCGTTCATGCTCGTCGGCCGCACCACCCTCCGCGCCCTCGAGGTGCGCGAAGCGTTCGGGAGTAAGGTCGACTACAGCGCCGTAAAACAGGATCGCCTCGTCGAGAAGTCCCACCGACGTGTAGAGCGGACGGTTGTACAGCGGGTGAAGGTGCCCGGCGGCGACCTCGAGGCCGGTTTCTTCGCGGAGTTCCCGCACTGCCACGCCAACGGGATCGTCGACCTCCCGGTCGAGCATCCCCGCGGGGAACTCAACATTGTCGAGACCGTTGCCGATTCGCCGCTGGACGACGGTGAGGAAGCGCTCCTCGCCGGTGACCGTGTTGCGCACCAGTGGAACAATCACCACGGCGTGACCGCGCACCAGGGCGATAGGGGGCAGCGGATGCCCGTCGGGCGCCGTGATATCGCCGCGCAGAAACGCGAACAGCAGTTCGCCATTGTGGCGGCGGACAATGCGCTCGGCCCTCAATGATTTCACGCGGCACCCCGCGGCGCGAAGCGACGCCAGCCATTGCTGTACCTTGGGCTCGCGACGCCACTGCAGCATGGCTATGGCGCCACGTACATCGCGTGCGAGACAACCAGCGCCGCTGCGATGCCCGCGGCATCGGCCAGCAGTGCGGCAGGAAGGGCGTGGCGGGTACGGAACACCCCTACGCTGCCGAAGTACACGGCGAGCACGTAGAACGTGGTCTCGGTGGATCCCTGCATGGTGGACGCGAGGAACGAGGCGAACCCGTTGGGGGCAGTCTTGACTATCTCGGAAGTCATCGCGAACGACCCGCTGCCCGACAGCGGCCGCAGGATCGCCACGGGCAGAACTTCGGCGGGCAGGCCGACCCTTGACAGCAGCGGGCCGAGAAGATCTGCCAGCATCTCCATCGCTCCCCCTGCGCGGAACATGCCGATGGCAACGAATATTGCCACCATGAACGGAATGATCCGCACGGCGGTCGTGAACCCTTCCTTGGCGCCTTCCACCAGGCTTTCGTACACGTGCACGCCGCGATACCACCCGAACAGCAGCAGCGTGCACATCAGCAGCGGGATAAGCCACGCGGAGACGACGGTGACAAATGCGATACTGCACACGGGAGGGTGCTGCCCCTGCGCGAAGCGGTAGACTATCACGCCCGCGAACAGGCCGACCAGTACCCACATGCCGAGTTGTGCCCAGCGCGCCGGAGGGTTGAGCGGGGCCGCGGCCGGAAGGTCCTCTCCGAGTGCTGTTCGCTCCTCGGAAACACGTTCGACCTGCTCCCGCCGCCGCGCAAGCAGTTTGGCCGCGGTGATCGCCACGACAGTGGAGCAGAGCGTGGCGATGAGGGAGGGGATAAGGATTGCACCGGGCACCGTGGCACCGGCGCTGGCACGGACCGCGATCACCCCGAGGGGGAGAAGTGTCACGCTCGAGGTGTTTATCGCAAGGAACAGACACATCGCGTTTGTGGCCGTGCCCCTGCTGCCGTTCAGCTTGTCAAGCTCTCCCATGGCCTTGATTCCCAGGGGAGTGGCGGCGTTGCCGAGGCCGAGCATGTTGGCCGCCATGTTCATGATCATGGCCGACATGGCCGGGTGCTCCGCGGGAACATCGGGGAACAACCGGACCATCACCGGCCGGATGGCGCGCGCGATGAGTCGCATCAACCCGGCGTCCTCGGCTACCTTTATGATCCCCAGCCACAACGCCATCGCGCCTATCAGGCCGATGGCCAGCTCTACTGCTGACCTGGCTGAGTCGAACGAAGCCTTGGTCAACTCCGCCATTGAGCCGTTGCATGCCGCGACAAACGTGGCCGCAACGATCAGCAGCAGCCAGATGATGTTGAGCGGCGCAGGGCGCGAGGGCTTTGCCATGCTGAGTAAAATAGCACGCGTGAATCGCTGTCGGGACCGGTATCGTCTATTTTCGAGCCACGTCAGTCCCTGAGCCGGAGCGCCTCCGATGACCCATGCACCCATGACACCGGCCGACATCTCGTTGCGCAGCATCGCGAAACTCTCGGTGCCGCTCATCCTCACGATGAGCAGTTTCATGCTGATGAACTTCGTGGACGCGCTCCTGCTTGCGCGCTACTCGTCCTCGGCAATTGCCGCAGTGGTGCCGGCGGGTATGGCATTCCACCTGGTGACCACCGTCTTCTACGGCACCGCAGGGTACTCGTCGGTACTCGTATCGCAGTATGTGGGGGCAGGACGGCACGATCGGGTGGCGGCGGTGGTCTGGCAGGGCATCTACGTGGCGGTGGTCAGTGGGGGAGTGGTGGCACTGCTCTCGCTGGTCGGTGAGCCGTTGTTCACCTGGGTCGGTCACGAGTCGAGTATCCGACGTGGCGAAACCGAGTATTTCACCGTGCTCTGCTGGGGCGCGCCGTTTGCGCTGATCGCACATGCAGCAGCGGGGTTCTTCTCGGGCCGTCGGGTGACCCTGCCTATCCTGTTTGTGCAGCTTGTCGCATTCTCAGTCAACGGCCTTGGTGACTGGGTGCTGATATTCGGGCGGTGGGGTGCGCCGGAAATGGGGATCGCCGGGGCAGCGTGGGCCACCGTGGCCGGGCAGGCAGTGTCGGCCCTGTTGTTCGTGGCGCTGTTCCTGGCCCGGGGCAACCGGGACATGTACGGGTCATGGCGGCACCGTGGTCTCGACTCCATGCTTGTCTGGCGACTTATCGTATACGGTTTTCCCAACGGGAGCCGCTACGTGGTGGAAGTGCTCGCGTGGACCGCGTTTCTGTTTTTCGTGGGACGGCTGGGCGAGACGCCGCTGGCCGCCACCAACATCGCCTGGCGGATCAACGGTCTCGCGTTCTTCCCGGTGATCGGTCTCTCACAGGCAGTGGGCATACTGGTCGGCAACGCGCAGGGCGACAGGCGGCCTGACCTCTCAGCCGTGGTTACCTGGCGCGGACTGGTACTGAGTCAGGCATGGATGATGACTGCGGCACTGGTGTTCGTGCTCGCCCCGCGGTGGCTGTACGGGATGTTTGAGGGGGATGCGCTCGCGGGGAGCTACGCCGAGATCGCTCAACTCGGGGTGGTGCTGCTGCGGTTCGTGGCGTTGTACACGCTGCTGGACGGGTTCAATATCGTGGTGCTCTCTACACTGCAGTCGGCAGGGGACACGAAGTGGACATTCGTGGTGTCGCTGGTTCTGCACGTGTTCTTCCTTGGTGCCCTGGTCGCGGTCGACCGCTACCGCCCCGGCGTGGTACTCGAGTGGGTCGTCGCGGCGTCATTTGTGATGTTCCAGGCACTCGTCTGGTTCGCCCGATTCCTGTCCGGCAGGTGGCGGAACATACAGATGGTTGAGTAGCGTCTCCCCGGGTTTCTTGTCATTCGCAACCTTCGATGATATAATGGAGTTGAGGTGCTGACGGACCCAGTCGGGTTTTCAGGACGCAAGGGGAGTACACTATGCGAGCAATGCTGATGGTGCTGACCTCGGTGGCGTTGTGCTGGGGGGAGAGCAGGTGGTGGGTCGGCGGGGGCGGCAACTGGAGTGAGCCCTCGCACTGGTCTACTGACAACGGTGGTACCGGGGGAGCATCGGTGCCGGCAGCCACCGATACCGTGCGTGTCAGCAGCCTGTCGGGCAGCGGAACGATAGCGGTCGACGAGCCGGTGAGTGTGTATAGCTACCTGCAGTGGGACGGTACCGGCATGTCGCTCAACATGAACGGGTACAAGTTCCGTTGTGTGACCAGCTGGACGATGTACTCCAACAGTGCCCTCGGAGGGGCAGGCGACACACTGCATTGCGCCGGGTTCACC
>CAZJJT010000311.1:0-5788 GCA_964546395.1 uncultured Fibrobacterota bacterium | reverse complement strand
TCCCTTGAACTTGCGCCCGCTGCCGAAATCGCCCGACGCCGACGCGTCCACCACCAGCATGACGGTCAGTTCGCGCTCTTCGATGAACTTCTTGACGTACGGCTCACCCATCCGCGCGGTCACGTTCCAGTCGATCGTACGGATATCATCCCCGTCCGTGTAGGGCCGCACCTCCGAGAACTCCATCCCCCGGCCCTTGAACGCGCTGTGGTACTGGCCACCCAGCATCGACTCCACGATGCCGCGCGTGGATATCTCGATGCGATGGACCTGTTCTAGGATTTCGCGTGGGATCATTGGTGAACCTTGTTACAACAGGTACACAGTAACAGGTACACAGTATATAGGACACAGAACACAGGAGGGCAGCTCTGGCCCCGTCCTATGTACTATGTACTGTGTCCTATCTCCTGCTTCTATGGTACTTCCACACTGTCGAACACCTTCCGCACGATGTCGTCAGAGGTCATGTTCTCGGCTTCAGCTTCATACGTCAGTATCACCCGATGGCGCAGGACATCCAGCCCAATCGCCTTGACATCTTCGGGGGTCACGTAGCCGCGCGAACGGATGAACGCGTGCGCGCGGGCCGCCCGCGTGAGAAACAGCGTTGCGCGCGGCGAGGCGCCGTACTCGATGAGGTCGACACAGTCCTTCAGGCCCGCCTTGTCCGGCTCGCGCGTGGCGAACACGATATTGACGATGTACTCCTCGACCTTCGGGTCCATGTAGATCTCGTTGACCACATCGCAGGCCGCCAGAACCGTCTCCGCCGACACCACCTTCGCCACCTCGGGCACTTCCCCCGTACCCATCCGGCCCAGTATCGCCCGCTCTTCCTCACGACTCGGGTAGGTCACCCGCAACTTGAGCATGAACCGGTCAACCTGCGCTTCCGGCAGCGGGTACGTCCCCTCCTGCTCAATCGGGTTCTGCGTCGCCAGCACCAGGAACGGCTGCGTGAGCGGGTAGGTGGTGTCACCGATGGTCACCTGGTTCTCCTGCATCGCTTCGAGCAGCGCACTCTGCACCTTGGCGGGGGCGCGGTTGATCTCGTCGGCAAGGATGATATTGGCGAATATCGGCCCTTTCTTCGGTACGAACTCACCTGATTTCTGGTTGTAGACCATGGTGCCGATCAGGTCGGCGGGCAGCAGGTCCGGCGTGAACTGGATCCTGCGGAACTCGGTGTCGATCGCTTTGGCAAGCGTCGACACGGCAAGCGTCTTTGCCAACCCCGGCACTCCCTCGAGAAGCACGTGGCCGCGTGTCAGCATGCCGATCAGCAGTCGCTCCACCATGCGCTCCTGCCCGACAATTACCTTGCCCATTTCGGCGCGCAACAGCGACACGAAGCTGCTCTGTTCGCGGATTTTCTCGTTGATCTGCGCGATGTCCACACTCATGACATGTCACCTGCCCGTGATGGCCGGCCGAAGCCGGACCTGGTTGAATATGCCCTGCGGAAGAATCTTGAGAAAATAGAATACGTCGGGGAGGGCGAAGTATTTTGCGGACTGTAGTTGGGGTGGCAGCAAAGGGAGGGTACACACGGGAGCACTGGCCCTGGTGGCACGGGTGGTCGTGGTCTACGCGGTTCTTCGACTCGCGTGGGGCCTGCTGGTGCCGAAGAGGGCCACTCGTGACAACCGCGACCGTGTCAGCCCGGGCAAGCAGCAGGAGCGGTTCGACACGAGCAGCAGGGACGTGTCGGACGCGGAATTCGAGGATGTGAAGTAATGGAACTCGCGGTCTCGGACAACGGCCGGTACAAGGTGCTCACTGTCCTGGGGAAGGTGGACTGGGAGAACGCCCGACGACTCGACACGCAGATCCAGTCGCTGATCGCCGTCGGTTCGTACCACCTCATCTTCGACCTCGACCGGGTCAGTTTTCTGTGCAGCGGCGCAATCGGGGCACTCACGTACAACCTGAACAAGATCAAGAGTGCCGAGGGCGCCTGTTACGTGGTCTCGTCCAACGACTATGTCAACTACGTGTTCGAAACGCTCCACTTCGACACCGTGTTCAAGGGCCTTCTGTACAAGACCTGGGATGATCTGCGCGCGGCGGTGCCCGACGTCCCGCAGACTGCCAAACCGTGATGCTTGCTCCGCTGCGCTGCACGCCGATACTCAAAGAGAAAGTCTGGGGTGGACAAGCCCTTCGGGAGCACCTGCACAAGGACGTTCCGGTCGGTGCGGCGATCGGTGAGTCGTGGGAGCTGTCGGCGCACGGCGAGGATGTCTCGGTGGTGGCAGAGGGACCGCTCGCGGGCGCGCCTCTCTCACGACTCATCGCGCAGAATGGCCTGGCGTACCTTGGCGCGCGGGCGGTGGGTGACGTGCTGCCCCTGCTGTACAAGTTTATCGACGCTGCCGAGCGGCTGTCGGTACAGGTGCACCCCACCGACCAGCAGGCTGTGGCCAACCACTGGGACCTCCGCGGCAAGACCGAGTGCTGGTATATCGTGCATGCGCTGCCGGGCACCGAGATTATCGCCGGGTTCCGCCCCGGCGTGCTCCCGGCCGACATCGAAGCGGCCGTGGCGGACAACACGCTGGAACGGCTGCTTAACCGCTTCCCGATAGCCGCGGGTGACGTCCTGCACATTCCCGCCGGCACGGTGCACGCGATACTCGGCGGGACACTGCTCTACGAAGTGCAGGAGACCTCGGATATCACGTTGCGGCTGTACGATTGGGGACGGGTGGGGAGTGACGGGAAGCCGCGGGCGCTGCACGTGCGGGAGTCGCTGGAAGTCCTGGAGACACAGTACCACGACCGGCATTGTGTTCCGCCGCTCACCGTCGATTCCGGCACACCGGGGGTACAGCACCGACTGCGCGCCGCCTGCCGGTACTTCGCCCTCGAAGAGTACCTGTTCAGTCGGACCGGCCGTGCCGCCGTGCCGGTTCGCGACTCGTTCCAGGTGCTGACCGTGGTGAAGGGAGACGCGCGACTGGTGTGGCCCGAGGGCGAGATGGCCGCGACGCTCGGCACCACCACGCTGATCCCCGCCTCCTGCTCCCCGGTGCAGCTCGCCGCCGCTCCCGACACTGTGGTACTCGTATCGTGGGTCCCCGACCTTGAGGCCGACATCGTCCTGCCGCTCCGCGCGGCCGGAATCGCGGAAGAACACATCGTGCGGCTGGGCGGCGCCTTCGCGTTCAACGACCTGGTCCCATTTGCCAATCTCGGCTGAGGCGCCCATGCTGCGCACCACTGCCGCCTTCCTCGCTGCTGCCATCGCCGTGCAGGCGGACACGACTACGGTCGACTCTGTGCAGGTGCTTGTCGATGCCGCCCGCGTGCAAGTGGGCACCACCGTCTCCTACGACCCTGCGTACGTAGCCATCGACTACCCGGGCGGCGATGTCCCGATTGAGCGCGGCGTGTGCACCGACGTGGTGGTACGCGCGTTCAGAGCGTTGGGCATCGACCTGCAGAAACTCGTGCACGAGGACATGAAGAAGCACTTCTGCGCGTACCCCGACCGGTGGGGTCTGAGCAAACCCGACCCGAACATCGACCACCGGCGAGTCCCCAATCTCATGACCTGCTTCACGCGGCGGGGCATGTCACTGCCGGTGACACAGGAGGCAGGCGACTACCTCCCCGGCGACATCGTGTCGTGCAAGATCCCCGGCGACCTCGACCACATCATGCTCGTGTCCGACACGACAGCAGAGGCGACCGGCCGCCGCATGGTCGTCCACAACATCGGTGCCGGCGCGCAGCTCGCGGATGTCCTGTTCGAGTTCACGCTCACCGGGCACTACCGGTGGTTCAAGCGCTAGCGTTCGGCGTTGTCCACGCTGCGGAGCGCGTGCGGGCCGCTGACACCAGCCAGCTCAGGTCATACCGTGTCTGGAAGGCTTTCTTTCAGGTCAAACAGTGACATCAAGGTGCGCCGTACGTCCTTTGCGGACGCACTATGCAAGCAGTAGATTAGCAGCCAGACCAGGACACACGGAGGCCCCATGAGACAGCATATCGTCGCAGTATGCCTTGCAGCCGTCGCATTCACCTCGTCGGCCCGCACATTCCAACCACACGGCAACTGGGAGTACCGCCGCTACAACGGCACGTACCAGTACCATCTCTACGTACCCGACGGTGTGCAGGTGGGGCAGAAGTACCCGATGGCGCTTGGGCTGCATGGGTGCTGCTGGGACGGCGATACGGCCAACACCATCGGTGACCCGGTCAGCCAGGCATGGCACAAGTACTCCTACAACCAGCAACCGGAACCGACGTACGTGGTCGCCCCGGCCGAGAACGACTACAACGCATCCACGCTCATTCCCCTCTGCCGCAGCCTGTTCCAGGAATTCCCGATAGACTCGCAGCGCGTGATGTTGGTGGGATTCTCGATGGGGGCCGCAGGTGCCGCCAGCCTGCTGTCGTCGAACGCCAGTTTCTTCTCGTGCGCGCTTTACATTGCCGGAAGTGCGGGCTACAACAGCGGATTCGCCACCGTGCCCTGTGTCATGGGTGTGGGGGCCGGGGATGGCGGCATGAAAACGCCGATGACAGCGGTGGCCACCAGCGCCCGGGCCGCCAACGGCGACACCCGTGGCCCGCTCGAATGGGTGACCGGTGTCAACCCGCGATTCACGATATACCCCAACACGGGCCACGGTGACGCGATGGCCGGGGTGTTCAAGTTCCCCGAGATCATGGAGTGGGCATACTCCCGGCTCAACGACGGGAACCGCTATCCCAACGTCCGCTTCACACAGACCTCACCTACGTTCGGCGAACTGCTCGACGCCGCCACGACTTCAATTACGGTCTCGGCCGACGCACGCGACGCAGGAGGTGCAATCACACGTGTCGTGTTCGCGCTTGACGAAGAAGAGAAGGCAACTCTCACCTCCGCACCGTTCACCACAACCATCACGGGACTCACGCCGGGCGACCACGTGGTTACCGCCACGGCCTGGGACAACGGCACCTCGCAGGGCAAAACACTCGACAAGAGCGCCACCGCCACCATCGCGTTCGGCATCCGCAGCCCGGTGACTGTCGGCACCACATCGCTGCCCAACGGCAACGTCGGCGTGTTCTACCGCGACACGCTCCGTCCCGCAGGCGGAAACGGGCCCTACAACTGGTCGCGCACCGGCGGAACACTGCCGCCGGGACTCACGCTCGGCCGCCGCGGACGGGTTGAGGGGATCCCCACCCAGGCCGGTACGTTCTCGTTCACCGCAGCGGTCATCGACACGGCCGGTGTCATGGCAACGCAGAACCTGCAGATCGTGGTCGGCGACACCCCGCAGGGCGTGGTACATGTCGGCAACCTGTACAAGAAAGCGTCTCGGGGGCTGTTCATCCCGTGGCTGTTCGACGAGGGCGAGCCCATTGGTGCAACCGGCGGGTTCGGCGAACCACAGGGCTGGTATATGCTGGCGCCAAGTGCAGTTTACGACGGCTGGCACGGCGCGTTCGGGCTGGCGGGGGCCACCCAGATCCGCACATCCTCGCTGGCCGAAGATGTAGCGAGCCCGGACACGGCCGGCCGGCAAATCGAATGGCTCAGTTTCGATGTCAACGAACCCGCACGGGTCCACATCGGCTACCCCATGACCAGCGGAAACCAGGTGCCGCCGTGGCTGACAACGGCAGGGTTCACCAGGACCACCAAGGTCTGTCGGACATTCGGCCAGGACTATTTCGACTACGAAAAGGTGTTCCAGCCCGGCAGAGTAGTGCTCGGGCCCAACGACGGTGCGCGTACGGGTGCGGGCAGACATTACATGATTGTGGTTGTGCCCGAGAG
>CAZJJT010000310.1:0-5867 GCA_964546395.1 uncultured Fibrobacterota bacterium | reverse complement strand
CGAGTTCGACACGTACAGCGGCGCGGCCCCGGCACCTGCCGCAGGACCGGAAGCGCCGATGGGCGGCGGGCCGCCCCGGCAGATGATCACCAATCGCACCGACACAGGGCCACGCCAGCCGGTTCGTGTGGTGAAGACGGTCGGACGCAACGACCCGTGCCCGTGCGGAAGCGGGAAGAAGTTCAAGAAATGCTGCGGAAGATGAGCCGGGGGCTGTTTGCCGCATTCGAGGGAATTGACGGCTGCGGGAAGAGCACGCAGCTGCGGATGGCCGCCGAGGCGCTTCGTGCCGAGGGGCTGAGTGTCGACACCACCCGCGAACCGGGCGGTACGCGGATCGCAGAACGCGTCCGCGACGTGGTCATGTCGGTGGAGAACGGGGAGATGACCGACGGGTGCGAGGTGCTGCTGTACCTGGCTTCGCGTGCCCAGCATGTCGCAGAGCGGATTCGGCCTGCCTTGCAGGACGGGACCGTGGTGCTGTGCGACCGGTTCGCGGATGCGACCATGGCGTACCAGGGCTATGGTCGCGGCATCGGCCTGGATGTGCTGGGCCGGCTGAACGAGTACGCCACGGGAGGGCTCACTCCGCACATCACGTTCGTGTTCGATATCACGGTTGCGCTCTCGCGTGAGCGGCTGTCGGGGCAGGGCCGTGGACTCGACCGGATGGAGCGGAGTTCGGAGGCGTTCTACGAGCGCGTCCGGCGGGGATACCTGAGTCTGGCGGCGGCGGAGCCGGGACGGTTTGTGGTGCTGGACGGGGCGAAGAGGGTCGAGGAGATATCGGCGGCGGTGCTCGAGGCCATCCACATGTATTTTCGCCAATTCTCTACTTAAGACCGAGGCGGAGGAGCATGGTACAGCAGAGGGACACGTTGACTCACGCAGCGGGATACAGCCGGGTACCTGTGTTGGGCGTTGCGGCCCTGATGGTGATAGTCGGGGGACTCGTGGCGGACGCCAACAAGGCGGACGGCGACAATTTCTACGCCAACATACTCAGGCTCGACAACGTGGCCACCAAGATCCACCAAAGCTACGTGGAGGACGTCGAGTCGGGGGAGCTGGTGGACGAAGCGATCGAGGGCATGATCGGTATCCTCGACCCGCATACGAGCTATTTCCGCGAGAAACAGTATGAAGAGCTTCGGATACAGACCGAGGGTGAATTCGGCGGCCTGGGGATCCAGATCGCCATTCGTGACAAGGTGCTGACGGTCATGACGCCGATTTCGGGCACGCCGGCGTCACGGGCGGGGATCCAGTCGGGAGACCAGATCCTGAAAATCGACGGGAAATCGACCGCGGGAATCACGATAGACGAGGCGGTGGGCAAACTGCGCGGCCAGCCGGGCACGGATGTCACGATTGTGATTCGGCGCCGGGGTGAAGGCAAGGACCTCGATGTCACCATCACCCGCGAGATCATCAAGATCAAGTCGGTGCCGTTCTACGGGATGATGGACGGGGGGATCGGGTACGTGCGGCTGGTGACGTTCTCGCAGGACGCCGGGGCGGAGATCGAGAAGGCCGTGCACGCGATACTGGCAGCAAACGACGACGTGCGCGGGATGGTGCTTGACCTTCGCCACAACCCGGGCGGCCTGCTTCCGCAGGCAATCGAGGTGGCGGAGAAGTTCCTGGACCGCAAATCGCTGATAGTGTCGACCCGCGGCAGGGAGCGCAGCCAGAACAAGGAGTTCTTCGCCACGAGCAGCCCCGTGCTCCCGGCGGATGTGCCCCTGGCGGTGCTGGTTGACCGTGCGAGCGCGAGCGCCTCGGAGATCGTCGCAGGCGCCATCCAGGACTGGGACCGCGGTGTGGTGCTCGGCGACACGACATTCGGGAAAGGGTCGGTGCAGTCGATCCTCCCCCTTGACAAAGAGCACAAACTGAAGATGACCACGGCGTTCTACTACACGCCCTCGGGCCGCTGTATCAACCGGCCTGAGAACGACGTGCGGGGCAGCGCGAGGAACGCGTCGCGGGAAGAAGCGTTCGAGGACATGCTGGAAGAGGCACAGGAGGGGGAAGGGAGCGATACGGCGGCCGACAGCACCGCGAAGGCTGCCGACACCACCTCGTACCGCACCAGCGCCGGGCGTGTCGTGTATGGTGGTGGCGGCATCATCCCCGATACGGTGGTGGAGGCCGAGCGGCTCTCGCCGGTGATTATCAGCCTGTTCGGCAAGGATGTGTTTTTCAAGTTCGCCACCCAGGAGTACCCGCGGATGAAGAAGCGGGGGGCGGCGGTGGACGAGTCGTACCAGGTGGATGCCACGACGCTTGGTGCGTTCCGCTCGTTCCTCGACTCGATGAAGTACGAGTTCCGCAGTGCCGTGCAGATGCAGTTCGGCGATTTTCTCAAGCGCGCCGGCGTGGTGAAGGACACGGCGGACACGGCGGACACGCCGCAGAATGCCTGGCGCCGGACCGAAGAGGCGTTGTCGGACGACGAGAGGAAGGCGGTGAAGGCTGCTGCGGACCGGATCAGCGCGGTACTCGAGGGGGTGAGCCAGCGCGCGGTAAAGAAGGACGAGGACGAGGTGAAGCGACACCTCACCGAAGCACTGCTGGTGCGGGCGCTGGGGCAGGATGACGAAGTGGTGTATCGGCGGAAGCTTGCGGGTGACGTGCAGTTGGCGGCGGCCCTGGGCATACTCAGGAACAGGAAACTCTACAACGGACTGCTGGCTGCCGAACGCCGGGCTGAGGCGGAACAGGCACGGTAGCCCTGCATCACGCGGCCGGCAGGACGCCGGCCCGGAGGACTGCGGTATGATTGCGAAGATGCGGGAGGTCGCTCCCACGTTCATTGTCATTGCCTTGCTCGCGTTCGTGGGAACCATCTTCTTTTCGTGGGGCATGGATTTCACGGGAATGGGGACGCGTCCGAAGGCGGGGTCGATTGAGGGACGGCAGGTGACCCTGGAGAACTTCGAGCGCATGCTGCGGATGGAGCGGGAGCGCATGCAGTACAACACCGACGAGGACATCCCTCCCGAGCAGTACCGCATGCTTCCGCGCCAGTTGTGGGAGCGGATGGTGTCGGAGGAGCTGCTGGCGAAGGTGTTCCGGGCCATGCGCCTGGGAGCTTCCGCAGACGAAGTCTTCGTGCATCTGCGCCGCAACCCGCCACCGGGGCTCGACACCATGGAGCAGTTCACTACCAACGGCGTGTTCGATACCACCAAGTACGAGCAGTTGCTGAACAACCCGGCAATCTATGACAATCCGGGATGGCACGAGTTTGCGCTGCAGGTCGAGCGGTTCCTCATTCCGCACGGCAAACTCGAGAAACTGCTGAAGGCCGGCGCGGTACCGTCGAAGCTTGAGTTCGAGCGTGAGTACCGCGGCCGCAACGAGAAAGCGGTATTCGAATACGCGTGGCTGCCCTCTGGAGCGGTTGAGGTCGATTCGACGGCAGTCAGCAACGACATGGTCACCCGCTACTACGCCGCGCACACCGACACGTTCCGCACCGAGGAGCGTGCGGAGTGCTACGTCGTGCAGTTACGCAAGCAGGTGACATCGGCGGACGAAGAGATGTATCGCGACGAGCTGTTGGAGATCCGTGAGCGGGTGGTGTCGGGAGAAAGCCCGTTTGCCGAGGAAGCCGAGAGCCAGAGCGACGACGAGGGGACGGCGCCGCGCGGCGGCGACCTGGGCTGGTTCGGGAAGGGCATGATGGTGGCGGCGTTCGAGCAGGCAGCGTTCGCGGCGAAGGTGGGTGAAGTGACAGCGCCGGTGCGGAGCGCGTTCGGCTATCACCTGATCCTGGTCGACAGCACGCGTACGAACAACGGTGAGCCGCAGATACGGGCACGCCACATCCTGCGCAAGGTGGTGCCTTCGCTCGAGACGCTCGACAGCTTGAAGGCGATGATGGACAGCGTAGTCGACCTGGCTGACGAGGCCGGGGGGCTGCGTGAAGCGGTGGCGGGGAATGCGTTGCTGCGGCTGGATTCCACGGGCCTGTTCACGAAGGCGATGCCGCCGCAGTCAACCGGCTACGTGTCGGGGCTCAACGCGTTCGCGTTCAATGCCGAGCCGGGTGAGATCACCGAAGGGGCGTTGGAGAACAAGGACGCGTTCTATGTGTTCGAACTGAAGCGCCGGGTGCGCGAGGGAGTGCTGCCGCTGGCCGACGCTCGCGCGCAGATCGTGCAGGTCCTGAGCGATTCACTGCGGATGGTGCGTGCCGGGGAGCGGCTTGCCGCGGCGCTGCAGGGGGTGCCGGCCGGCGGGTCGATTGCCGCGTTGTCGAGCGTCGACTCGGCAATCACATCGGGGGTGAGCGACACGGTCAGTCGCGCAAGCTACGTCGCGCCGATTGGCTACAACACGCCCGCGAGCGCAGTCGCGTTTGCACTCGGCGAGAACCAGTGCTCCGGGCCGGTCGAGGTGACCGGCGGCGTGTGCGCTGTCCGTCCCCTCTGGCACAGCCGTATCGACACGGTACCGGCCGCGGGTCTGAAGGCGCAGCAGGTGCGCAGCGCGCTGGCCGGTGAGGCGGGGAACAGGGCGTTTGTCGACTGGTACCTGGCGTACAAGCAGGACGCGAATGTCAAGAGCAATATCGACAAGTACTACCTGGACTGAGTGCTAGAACACGCTGACCGCGAACTCGCCCCGTTCTTCCACTGACCCAATCAGTGCCGCGGCAGGATAGCCCTGGCTGTGCAGTTGCGCCAGCAAGGCCTCCGCCCGGTCGGGCCCGACACAGATGAGCATCCCTCCCGACGTCTGCGCGTCCAGCAGCAGCATCTTGCGGTTGTAGTCAACCGCGGGGTCAATGCGGACCCGCCCCTCGACAAACGCGAGATTGCGGAACGCCGCGCCTGGGATGCACCCGAGGTTGACCAGGTCCCACGCCTGCGGCAGCAGCGGTACTGCGTCACTGGCGATCTCGAGGCTGACCCCGCTCGCCTCCGCGAGTTTCATTCCGTGTCCCAGCAGACTGAACCCGGTGACATCGGTGGCGCAGCAAACCCCGTGTTCCTGCATGGCGGCGCCGGCCGCGCGGTTGAGAAGCTTCATTGAGTCGAGTGCGGCACGGTAGCTCTGCGGGGTGGTCTGCTCCAGGCGCTGTCCGGCAATGATGACGCCGGTGCCGAGGGGCTTGGCCAGGATGAGTTGGTCACCGGGGTGTGCGGCGGCGTTGCTGATGATGCGGTTGGGGTGTACCATGCCGGTGACTGCCAGCCCATACTTCGGTGGGTAGTCGTCAATCGTATGCCCGCCTACTACCACTGCCCCTGCTTCGTCCACCTTGTCCTGCCCCCCGCGCAGAATCTGCACGAGCACTTCGAGCGGCACGCGTGTCGACGGGAACATCACCAGGTTCAGCGCGGTCAGCGCGGTGGCCCCCATCGCGTACACGTCACTCAGCGCGTTCGCGGCGGCAATCTGCCCAAACTCGTAGGGGTCGGAGCAGACCGGCGGGAAGAAGTCGGTGGTCTGCACGAGGGCGACGTCGTCCGATATGCGGAACACACCGGCATCGTCGTGGGTCTCGATATCCACGAGCAGGTCGGGGTGCGTGACCTTCGGCAGCGACTTCAGCGCCTCAGCCAACCGGTCGGGCGAGAGCTTGGCCGAGCATCCGCCGTATTCCACGGTGGAGAGAAGATCAAAGTCCATGCGCTGTTTCCTACGGTACCACCACGTGGCCTGCCGACATGAGCGCTTCGGCGATGTCGTACATGTTCGACACGATGCCGACACCGAGGTGCTCCTTCTGTCTGAAATAGTCGAGACAGGTTCCGCACACCAGCACCCTGATGCCCTTGCTCTCGAGTTCCCTCAGAGTGTCGATTACCGGAGAACTCTTCAGTGCGAGGAAGATGCCGCGGTTGTAGCAG
>CAZJJT010000309.1:0-5869 GCA_964546395.1 uncultured Fibrobacterota bacterium | reverse complement strand
ATCGTGCTCAACGAGGGCGGGGCGAAGAGTGCGCTGTGGCGGCGGATCATCACTGACGTGTTCAACGTGCCGACCGTGCTCGTGAAGAACCGCGCGGGCGCTCCGTACGGCGACGCTATCCTGGCCGGCGTGGCCACCGGCGTGTTCGGCGATTTCTCGGTGGCGAACCAGTGGGTCGAGTTCGTGGATCCGATGGAGCCCGATACCGCCGCGCACGAGCACTACCAGGAGTACTTCAGGCTGTACAAGCGGATCTACGAGCACGTCAAAGACGACTACCGCGATCTCGCTCGTATCCGTTCGACCTGAGCGCAGGAACTGCTGTACGTACGAAGAGGCCTGCAGAGACGGGAGACTTGTGTGGAACTGCTGAGAAAACTGAGAGCACGCGCCGAACGCGACGACCCGATCCGCGTGGGCATTGTCGGCTGCGGCCAGATGGGGTCGGGACTCGCCCACGCGGTCTCCAATGTCAATGGCATGCGTGTGGCCGCCATCGCCGATATCGACCCGCAGCGCGGGATCGATACACTCCTCGACCTCGGCCACAGCCGCGGCGATATCGTGGTCACCGACACGGAGTCGACCGCGCAGGATGCGCTGCGTAACGGCAAGGCGTTGGTCACCGCCGATGCGCTCCTGCTTACCCGGCTCGAACGGCTCGAGGCAAACGTCGAAGCCACTGGTGTCCCCGATATCGGCGCGCGGGTCGCCTGGGAGTCCATCGAGCGGCGCAAGCCGATTGTCATGCTGAATGTCGAAACGGATATCACGGTCGGTGCGCTGCTGAGCAACAGGGCCCGCTCCAGCGGCGCGCTGTACACGGTCGCCTCGGGTGATGAGCCCGGGGTGTGCACCATGCTGTACGAGCAGGCGGTGCTGATGGGGTTCGAGGTGGTCTGCCTGGGCAAGGGCAAGAACAACCCGATCGACTACGCTGCGACTCCGCAGAGCTGCTCCGACGAGGCGCGCGGCAAGGACATGAATCCCAAGATGCTCGCGGCATTCAAGGACGGTACCAAGACCATGGTGGAGATGGCGGCCGTCTCAAATGCAACCGGGCTGCTGCCGGATGTGCCCGGGATGCACGCGCCGAAGGCGGAACTGGACGAACTGGTGACGACGTTCGTTCCCGCTGTCGACGGCGGCATCTTCTCGCGACGCGGGTGCGTGGATTTCACCACGGGTGCGATAGCACCTGGCGTGTTCGCAATTGTCTACTCCAACGACTCGCGGGTCCGCAAGGACATGAAATTTATCACGCGCGCCGACGGTCCGTACTACCTGCACTTCCGTCCCTACCACCTCTGCGACCTCGAAACACCGCAGTCGGTGGCCGAGGCCGTCCTGCTCGGCGAAGTCACGGTGGCGGCGCAGACCATGCACTCGGAGGTCGTATGCATCGCCAAGCGCGATGTCAAGGCAGGGGAGACGGTTGCCGGTATCGGCAGTGCGGATATCTACGGACGGATCTACACGTACGCCCAGGCGCGTGCGGGGAAGATGGTCCCTATCGGGATTGCCCCGGGAGGCACTGCCACGGCGGATATCCCGAAGGGACAGCCGATGACCGAAGCGAATTTCGCCCCGGTGACCGATACGTTCATCGCGAAGCTGCGGCGGGAGCAGGATGCATGGATCAGAAGCTGTAACCACGAAGTGCACGAGGAACACGAAGAAATCAAGAGGGGACGGATGTGCAGTCACCCCACGGCCACTTCGTGACCTTCGTGTCCTTCGTGGTCAGCCCGCTGCCTGTGAACAGGAGCAGCACATGAAAGCAGTCGTGATTCGCGCGCCCGGCGACTACGGGCTGGTTGAGATGGCCACGCCGGCCTGTCCGCCCGGCGGCATGCTGGTGAAGGTGCGGGCCTGCGGGTTGTGCGGCTGCGACCTTCGCACGCTGCGCTCCGGGCACCACCGGGTGAAACTGCCGTTTGTGGTCGGCCACGAGATCAGCGGCACCGTGGCGGAAACCGGCCCGGAGTACCGTGGCCCCTGGAACGCGGGCGAGATGCTCTCCGTGGCGCCGCTGGCCTACTGCGGCGTCTGCGAGTTCTGTGTTGAGGGTCGCTTCGAGCTGTGCACCGGGTACCGCGAGATCGCGCAGGCCTGGCCCGGCGGGTTCGCCGAATACGTGGCGATACCGGAGGAGGCAATCCGGTTGGGGACGATTCGGCGTGTTCCGGGTGGACTCGACCCGGTGGTTGCGACCGTGGCCGAACCGCTGTCTTCATGCGTGCACGCTCAGGAGAAGGGAGCGGTCGGACTCGGAGACACGGTGGCGATCCTCGGCTCTGGTCCGGTCGGCTGTATCCATGTCATGCTCGCGCACGCACGGGGCGCCTCGAAAGTGATTGTGGCGGATGTCAGTGCCGAGCGGCTGAGGCTCTGCGAGCAGTTCGGCCCCGAGCACGTGGTGGATATGGCGAAGGCGGACGTGGTGGCGGAGGTGAGAAGGCTCACGGGTGGCAGGGGTGCGGACGTGGTGGTCACGGCCAACCCGGTCCCCCAGTCGCAGGTGCAGGCGTTGGAGATGGCGCGCAAGGGCGGCAGGGTACTCCTGTTTGGCGGTCTGCCGCCCGACAGGGCCTGTCCCGGGCTCAACACCAATCTGATACACTACAACGCGCTGCACGTGATGGGTACCACGATCTTCGCTCCACGCCACCATGGTACCGCCCTGGAGCTGCTGCGCGGCGGGAAGGTTGACGGGGCGGCGCTGGTCACGCATCGGTTCCCGCTCGAGGAGTTCGTGGCAGGGGCGAAGGAGGCGCTTGAGGGACGGGCGCTGAAGGTCGTATTCGAGAACGGCAACGGGAGCGCGTAGATGAAACCCTTCGTGATTGACAACATCGCGCAGATCGCGATCATCGTGCCGGATCTGGATGCCGCCGTGAAGAACTACTGGGAGCGGTTCGGTATCGGGCCGTGGCACTTCTACACCTACGGCAAGCCACTGGTGAAACGGATGAGCCGCAACGGCGTGCCGGCCGAGTACCGCATGCGTGTAGCCCTGGGCAACGTGGGCGCGATGCGCATCGAGTTGATCCAGCCGCTCGAGGGTGACACGGTGTACGCGGAGTTCGTGGAGGAGCACGGGTACGGCGTGCACCATGTGGGCGTGCTGACCGACAGCATGCAGCGGTCGCTTCGCGAAGCCGGCGAACGGGGGCTGCGGATGACCCAGGACGGTGCGGGGTTCGGGCCGGACGGTGACGGGCACTACGCGTATCTTGACACAGAGGAACTGATCGGGACGACGGTGGAGCTGATTGAGCGGCCGAAACGCCGTGCGCCCCCGGAGCGTGTGTACCCTTCGGCGGAGGAGCGTGCGCTGTGACACGCGCAGCGGCGGATGCCCGACACAATCAGTTGGTGAACATCGCACGGTTGTACTACCTGCGCAACCTGACCCACCAGCAGATTGCCGACAAGCTGGGCCTGTCGCGTGTGAAAGTCACGCGCCTTCTCCAGCAGGCGGTCGACGAGGGGATCGTGCAGTTCCGCATTGCCGACCCGGCAGTGCATACCCTGGATCTTCAGGACGAACTCGAGAAGCGGTTCGGGTTGAGCCAGGCCCTGGTTACCCCTTCAGGAAGCGGCGAGGCCGAATCGCTCGACATCGTCGCCCGTCACGCATCGTCGTGGCTCGAGGAACATCTCTCACGCAACTGCCACGTGGGTGTCGGCTGGGGCCGTACGCTCAACGCCATGGCCTCCCACCTGGGGCGGACAGCGCTGAGCGGCGTGCAGGTGGTGAGCCTGACAGGGGGGCTCGCGGCGAACGCCAGTCAGCCCAACCCCTACGACACAACAACGGCAATCGCCTCGTCCCTCGGAGTACCCCCGCACTACCTTCTGCTGCCTGCGATTGTGGAGAGCCGGGCGACGCGCGACCTGCTGCTGCGCGAAGCGGGGGCGAGGGCCGTAACGAAGCTCTGGTCGTGTCTGGACATCTGCCTGCTCAGTATCGGCACCGTATCGGCGGAGACCGGGCTGTTCTACTCGTTTGGGGACCCGATGGAAGCCGCGCGGCAGGTGCGGCAGGCGGGAGGTGTGGGTGACCTGCTTGCCTGTCCCTACGCCGAGAACGGAGAGTTCCTCAATACCGATTTCGCGGCGAGGACAATCACCGTGAACTCCGCCGATATCCGTCGTGCGAAGCACGTGGTGGGCGTGGCGTGCGGCGCTTCGAAGGCGGCTGCGATTCGCGGGGCGCTCCGTACGGGGTTGCTCTCGGTGCTGGTGACCGACGAGAAGGCGGCGCGGGCGGTGCTCCGGTAGCCGCACGGAAGCGGCGGTAGAAACCAGAAGACCTGCGGCGGCGATTGTGTGGCGGGCCGGGCCCGCAGGTGGTACATTGTCTACATGGCATGAGGGTGCTCTCGGTGGGCTCACGGGGGAAGGAGTTCATCGATGAGGGTATCAACCGCAGTGGCAGTGCTGTGGGCGGTGGGCACGGTACTGGCCCTGGATGGATCGGTGGTGGTGACGCAGACCGGGTCCTGGTTCGGCCAGGGACCGGTTGTTCGCATCGATCTGCCGTCAAACACTCGTACCACTATCGATGGTGCGTCCGACTGTTTCGGGCCGTGTTTCTCGCCCGACGGTGACCGGGTGGTGTACGCCCGAGGCGGCAGTATCTGGGTTGCCGACCGTGACGGCAGCGGGAAGACCGACCTGGGCGTGGCCTGCGACAACAGCAAGGAATCGGCCATGAACTGGGTGCGGCTTGCCGACGGCGACTACGTCTACTGGTCGGAGCAGGCCCAGCAGGTGTACCGGGTGAAACTCGGGACGACTTCCAGGCAGACCGTGTACACGGGTGGCGGCCGCATCTACATGGTCTCGGTCAGCAGCACCGCCACGCGCGGTGCCTGCAGTCGCGACGCCTGGAGCGTCTGGGGTCTCGATATCGCAGGCAACTCCGAACACAGCTATGGCAGTGGGTGCCAGGGTACGATATCGCCCGATGGCGGTTTTGTCACGCACAACCTGGGTTCGCACACCGAAGCCAGTATCCATCGCTGGCAGCAGACCTCGGTGTACAAGACGATTACCACGCCGTACGGCAAGTTCAACAAGCACCGATTCTCCAAGCACAGCAACGACTACGTGGTGTTCTGCGTGTGCAACGACGACGGCGGCGCCAGCCCGAAGGCATACGTGTGCGACATCAACGACAACAGCAAGACCGCGTGCGGTGACGGTGACCCCTGGGACTTCTTCCCCGGCCAGCCCTCGGTCGACCCACGTATCTGCCTTGACAGGCAGTCGCTCACTTTCAGCGGTGAAGAAGGAGGCGCCAATCCCGCGGCCCAGACCGTGACCGTGAGCAACTGCGGAGGCGGCACGCTGGGGACGCTCAGCGTCTCGGATGACGCCGCGTGGCTGAGCGTGTTCCGCACCGGTTCGGGTAACACGCAGACGCTCAGCACGCAGGTGGACCTGTCCGGCCTGCCCGCCGGTAACCACAACGCGACAGTCACCGTGTCCGGCGGCGGGGCTTCAGTGTCGGCCCAGTACACCGTACGGCTGCAGGTACTCGGCCCGCCCGTGCTCACGTCGCTCGTGGTATCGCCACGGGCCGCAACGCTTCGCCCCGACAGTGCGCTCGAGTGTACGGTTCTGGCCCGCGACCAGGGCGGTGAGCCGATCGCGACGCTTATCACCTGGTGGGTGAGCGGCATGGGTTCGCTGTCGGAGAGTACGAGCGGCACTGCGGTCTCGGCGCACAGCACGGTGTTCACCTCGGACGGCACTCGCGGGACCGTGCTGCTCGTCGCTTCCTCGCAGGGCCTCAGTGACACGGCTGTGTTGACGGTGGCGGATGTGCACTTGAGAATCAACTGCGGCGCGGACGACA